>JBEKYH010000176.1:0-16184 GCA_049511115.1 Tepidisphaeraceae bacterium
GGCGACAATGATGCTATAGGCGCCCCAGCGCAGCCACGCGAATAAAATCGTCAAAAGCGCCTGCAGCAGGCTCTGCCCCCAGGAAATGCCCGCCAGCGTTCGATACCGCAGTTTCGTCCGCAGCAAGGCGACGGGAACGTACGAGAGGTTTTGCAGCGGAACCGCGACCGCCGCGACGATCACCAGTCCGATCAGGCGCCGCGAATGGTAGACCTTGGCCCCCAGAGGCGCGATGGCCACCATGGCTCCCGCGGCCACAAGCCCCAGCGTCAGCGACATCCAGAACCCCGGCGTGGCCCAGCGGCGAAAGTCCTTTTGCCGCTGCACCAGCAGATCGTCCATGGCGATGGTGCCGATAATCGCCGCCAGTCCGCCGACCGTCAGCGTGTCCCCCACCAGGCCGTAATCATCGCGCGTGACCCGCCAGCCGAGTACGATCGTCTGAATCAGCGTGACCACCTTGATGGTCACCGTATTCATCAGCAGCCAGGCAAACCCCCGCGCCGCGGTATGCCCAAGCGAAAGCTCCGGCGGCGTCGGCTCGATTGCAAGGCTGTCCAAGGTCTGCACTCCCGGGGTTGTTGCTGGGCTTCTCACGGGCGCAGAGCCGTCACAACTCCGCAGCGATGCATTAGAGGCGCCCGAATCGATATCGACAAAATTCCACCGCTGGTCCCGTAATTTCCACGGCGTTAAGTGTAACCTCCCCGTAGCGGGATTCCCACGTAAGGGCACGCAACATGTGAGAGGGGACCAGAGGAACGCGGCCAAAAGCGATAGCCCTGAGCCCGCCCCTTCGGGGCCACAAGGCGCACCGATTTACCCCCTGATTTTTGGGCAGGCTCGGTGGCGGTCAAGCGTCAGTGCCGCGGTTTCCCTCATTACGGCGCGGCCTTATCCACCGATACCGCATACACCTGATTCGCCCCCGAGAAATTCCCGCAGAAAATCACCCACCTCTTGTCCGGCGTGATCGACACGTTCGGCTCGATGCCGCCCTGGCCGGTGACGTAATTGTGCTTGGACATATTTACCAGCTTCTCGCGCGTCACTGTTCCATCCGGCTGCACGCGGAAGAGATTGATCCACATGCCGTCACTGGAAAACGCCACCTGCGTGGGATCGCCTCCATCATCGGCAAACATCGTATTATCGCGCGAACTGTTGAAGTGAATGCCCCACGAATCGCGCGTGATGTGATACTTGATCTCCTTGCCGCTATCGAGGTATGTGCCGCCGATCCAGAAATCCTGGCTGCGCGGCGTCTGCAAGTCGTACCAGACTATTTTGCCGTCAAAGCTCCACCACTCATGCCCGTTGATTTCCATGTCCATGGTGCGTTTGTGCATGAGCCGCATGCCGGTGGCGTCGGAGCGGATCGTCCAGGTGCGATCGACCTCATGCCATGATCCCTCATGGGCGTAGAGCAGAATGTTCGGATCGGTCGGCGACCATTGCTGGTGATCGAGATTGCCGAACTGGTAGCCGCCCGTGACGCGCTCGCCGGTCTTGAGGTTGACGAACGTATAAGCCGCCGGCGAGGGATTGAGCGTCCGCCGCGCCAGCCCTTCCTCTTTGTTGACGGCGTACTGCTGGAATGTTGTCAGATCCGCCAGCGTCTTGCCGGGAAACATTCGATTGAGTTGCGAAACGTACGGCCGCGTCGCCGGGCGCGGCGTCTTGCCGGTTGGGTCAATCGCGCCGTTGTCGACAATGAAGCCGTAGGTCTCATCGCAGTTGATGATCGTGCTGGGCGCGTTTGGGATGATGCGCCGCGCCCCAGTATCGACGTTGACCGCATACACCGGCCCGCCGCGTCCACCGCCGCCAAAGCCGCGCCGTCCGCCGCCGGCAACGGGCTGAGTCGTCGGCGCCCCGCCGCCGCCTCCCGCGCCGCGACCGCGCCCGCCAATGGTCACGTAAACCTCGCGCGACTGCCGGGCCATGATCGCCCCGTTGCCCTGCACCACGATTTTCATCTGCGGCGGCTCAGTGCCGAGATGCGTGATATCCACGACTCCCACCCCGCTGGGCGTGTTGAAGATCAGTTTATCTCCCTCAGGTGTATACGAATTGTCATGGAAATAAAGCGTGCGACTGCCAGGCTCTTCCGAAAGCCGGATCACGCGATGCCCCGTATCGGGGTCAACCCAGTCGCGCGGAATCGTATCGTTCGCCGGCTCCGCCGCCGGCGCATTATCCGGCGCCGCCGTCTGCGCCCGCGCCACAAAGGGAAGACAACCAACAAAAAACGCCACCGAAAACATGAAAGGGGTAAAACCAGCGCGCATGAGCATGAGCCTCCGCAAGCAACCAACAGTCAATAGTAAACCGCTCCGGCGATTCGCCGCCGCCCCTATTTACCAATGCCGGGCCACCCTGTTGTGAAAATGAAAACGGAATGAACGCCGAGACGCCAAGACGCCGAGAAGAGAAAGCGAAAGTCGGTTTCCTGATTTGTCTTCTCGGCGTCTTGGCGTCTCGGCGTTCACCCCTGTCTTACCGCTTAAAAAACGTCTTCCCCCGCGCCGAGTATTTGCTCAGCCGGTTGTTCACATACAAGCCTTCCAGCAGAAACTCCCCGACGCTGGCCAGCATGGCGATGTCGCGGCCATCCACCTCCATCGCTTTGGCCAGATTGGCCGCGTGCTGGGCCAGGTGATTCACCGCTTTCATGTTGGCCACGAATTCCTCGGCCGAGAGATCGTCGCCCGATGGGAAGGTCAAGTTGCCCTTGAATTGCTCGGAGATATTGTCGTAATCCTCCAGGTCCGCAACCGTCCCGAAGACCGCCTTCACGGCTTCGCCCACCAGCGAGCGGATCAGCTTCTCTTCCGACGCATCATCCTCGGCCAGGGTCAATTCGATCTTCCCCCGGCAACTGGCGATCAGATAATTCAAATCGCAGATGCGCGGCACCACGCGGCTCTCGCCGGTCATCAACCCGCGCCGCTCGGCATTTGATACAAGCGTCTCCAGATTGGCGATGCTCGCCCGGACCGATACGCCCGAGGCCTGCGAGACATGGGGGCTGGCGCGAGCCAAGCGCACCACTTCCTCGACGATCTGGGCCATGAACGTCGGCACCGCCACGGTCACGCCGCCGCCGTCGCGCTCGAGCCATGCGTTCTCCGTGGCAATGGCGATTCCCTCAGCCGCGGTCTGCGGATAGTGCGTGCGGATGACCGAGCCGATGCGGTCCTTCAGCGGCGTGACGATCCGCCCGCGATTGGTGTAATCCTCCGGATTCGCGCTGAACACGAGGCACACATCCAGATCAAGCCGGACTGGGTATCCGCGAATCTGCACATCGCGCTCTTCCAATACATTGAACAAACCAACCTGAATGCGCGGCGCCAAATCCGGCAGCTCGTTGATGGCAAATATCCCGCGATTGCTCCGCGGAATCAGCCCATAGTGCATTGTCGATTCATCCGACAGGTATCTGCCCTCGGCATGCTTCACCAGGTCAATCTCGCCGATCAAATCGGCAATCGTCACGTCCGGCGTGGCCAGCTTTTCGTGATAGCGGTCGTCGCGATGCACCCATTCGATCAGGGCCGCGTCCCCCTGTTCGGCAATGATCCGCCTCCCCGTCGCCGTGCGCGGAGCGATGGGGTCGTCGTTGATCTCCACGCCGGCAAGCACTGGAATCCACTCGTCCAGTAGTCGCGGCAACATGCGCAAGATGCGCGTCTTGGCCTGCCCGCGCAATCCGAGAAACAGCAGGTCATGCTTGGAGAGAATTCCGTTGACGATCTGCGGAATCACGCTGTCGCGGTAGCCGACGATTCCGGGGAACAAATCCTCGCCCGCCTTCAGCTTGGCGATGGCGTTGCGGCGCAGCTCTTCTTTCACTCCCAGCGGCCGATACCCGGCGGCCTTCAGATCACCCACGTTTTTCGCGGCGGGATGCATTGAATTCATTGAGATTAATTCTCCCTTGTTGACCGCTGATGATAGGTCGATTGGCCGGGCAGTTCTATTGTGGCGCTTCTATTGCGAATCGTCGGGCGTGGAATTGCCGGCGTCTCCATCAAGCGATGAGCTCTTCAGCCGCTTGCCGGCTTCGGCCCAGATATCCAGATGCGCGGTAGGGGAGGGTTTTCGCTCATTTTCCGGTCGCGGGAAAAAATATCGCCCGAATCGGAAAATCAGCGTCAGCCCCGCCCCCAGATAAAACAGCAGGATTATCAGCACCAGCCACGACACGGCCTGAATCTGCCGCTTCCCCGCGGCATCGGCTCCCTTCACCGCCTCCACCGCCGGCGCGAGAAAGCGGTCCAGTGTGATGAGGAGCAGGTAAGCGAAACCTTCCAGATAAAACACAACCCCGGCCAGCATGCCGATGCGCCGCCACAAGATGGATTTGCTCTGGATCACAATAAAAATTCGATCTCACCGCAAAGACGCTAAGAACGCGAAGAAAAACCAGATTCACCGCAGAGGACGCGCAGGAAATTCAAAATCAAATTCTAAATCTTGATATTTTCTTCCTCCGTGTCCTCTGCGTCCTCTAGGTCGCTACTGCGACCGGGCGGTGAGTCAGGCTTTTTGAATTTCTTCGCGTCCTTCGCGTCTTCGCGGTGAAAAAAATCACTTCCAAGGCACATCCGCTCGCGCATCAATCGGGTGCTTGGCTTGCATTTTGGCGACGGCTTGCTTGTCCTCGTCATCCAGCGGCTTGGGCAGGAGGACTTTCACGATCACAAACTGATCGCCGCGCTCTTCGCCGCGATGCACACCCGCGCCTTTGATGCGCAGCTTGGCGCCGCCTCCGGTTCCCGGCGGAATCGTTAGCGTCACGCGGCCGTCCAGGGTTGGGACCTCCACTTTCGTCCCCAGCAGGGCCTCGTACATGCTCACCGGCAAATCCAGTTGAATGTCCAATCCCTCGCGCCGGAAATACGCATGGGGCCGCACCGAGGTGATGATGAACAAGTCGCCGGGTTCGCCGCCGGTCTGCTGGCCGCGTCCCTTGATGCGGATGCGGCTGGCGTCCTTCACGCCCGGCGGGATTTTCACGTCGATCGTTTCCAGCCTTCCGTCCCGGTTGATCTGCAGCGGCAGATTCGTCCCGCGCGCCGCCTGCTCGAAAGTGAGCGTGACCGGATACTGCACATCTTCCCCGCGCGGCGGCGGCGCGCTGCGCGACCGCCCTCGCCGGCCTCCACCTCCGCCGCCGCCTCCGCCAAAGAGCGATTCAAAGAGGCTGGAGAAATCGCCGCCTTCGTTTCCCGTCTCAAATTCCTCGACGCTCACGCCCGGCCCGCCGCTCCACGAGCGCCGCCCGTTCCCGCCCCGGGATTGCTGGGCGCGCCGGAACGATTCAAACGGGTCGGCGCCTCCCCCGCGACCTGCGGCCGCCTGCGCTCCCGTGCCGGCGTGGCCGAACTCGTCGTAATTCTTGCGTTTGGTCGCGTCGCCGAGCACGTCGTACGCTTCCTGCACTTCCTTGAACTTCTCCGTCAATTTGGGATCGTTCTTGGTCGCATCCGGATGATACTTCCGCGCCAGCTTCCGATACGCGCTCTTGATCTCGTCCGCCGTGGCGGATTTGGAGACACCCAGAACCGAGTAAAAATCCTGCTTGGCCATTTGGGGGTATTTTAGCATGAAGTTTGGGCGAGGGGAGGATTCCCGTTCTTTTGTCCGTTACCATCGCGGCAATGGCCCAGACGAACGGAAGGGCAAGGGTGGAATGAAAGCGCAAAAAAAATAGCCGGCGGATATAGGATTTCATGCGACATCGGGACTCTAATCGACAGAGACATTCCACATCGGCGCGCATGGCCATCAGTGCCATCAGCCGCCAAATCCCGGCATGACATCTTGCACTTCAAAATCCAGCCACGACACTGGTGTGCGTCGGCGGTCCTGATTTGGGCCTGCCGCCGAGACGCAACCCGATGAAACAAATAGCGGACTGCTTCGGGCGGGTCGTTCGTCTTACTGACGAGCGCCTGGCTCATATACTGGAACATGCAGAAATGCGCGGCATGGAGGCGGAGATTGTCAGCGTGTTGGAGAAGCCGCAATGGGTGCGACGATCGCGCTCAGATGATGCAATACGACTGTTTTACGAGTTCTATGCACGAACGAGCGTGGGTGGAAAATGGCTCTGCGTCGTGGTCAAATACCTTGAGAACGACGCGTTCATCGTAACGGCCTATCTGACCGATAAGCCCAAAGCCGGAGAAGACCTATGGCCGACAAAATAAAAGTCTGGTTCGACGCCGAGGCGGACTTCCTTGAAGTCTCCTTTTCCGACGCCGCTGGTTACGAAAAGGAAACCAGCCACGATGCCGTGATGGAGCGCGTGGACGAGCAAGGTAATGTGATCGGTTTCAGCGTTCTGGGCGTCAGCCGGTTTAGAAAAGAAAAGCCACTGGAGGCGGAGTTGACGGCATTGTAGGGCGGATCATATTCCCTCACTTCCGCGGCGTATACACCAGCAACTCCCCAATCGCCTCATACCCCACATTCGGATAAAGCATCGCCCCCGCGTGGCTGGCCAGCAGATACGAAGCGGCCGAGCCGTGGGCGCGGTCGTCGCGGAGCATTTTGGCCAGAATGGATTTGCCAATTCCCCGCCGGCGAAAGGCGGGACGCACGTACATGCTTTGCACCCAGGTCGCCGTCCATGTGCCGTCGGCGGGGGAGGGCTTCACCGTGATGCTGGCAGCCCAGCCGATGGGAGTGGCCCCATCCAGGGCGACGTACTGCCGCTGGGGCGCGTCGGGCACAAGATCGCTCGATTGGATGTGCCGCCGCCCGGCCGCCTTAATGAGCCGGTCGGCCAGGTTTTGAGTCATCACGCGTTCGACGGGCAAGGGTTGAGGAACTTTGGGGATTTTCGCCAACCGGTGCACCATGAACGCCTCGGTCGCTCCCAGGCGATATCCGGCGGCCTTATACCCCGCGCGGATCGGCCCATCCGGCTCATCCAGCGTGCGGACGGCGCAAATGCAAAATCGCCCGCGCGTCTGCTTGCGCGCAATCGCATCCACCTCAGCCGCTTCGATTCCATGTGCGATCCATTCCTCGCGCCGATAATCCTCCGCTCGCTTCCGCGGCCCATCGCGCACGACCCACAGTTTGCCAACGCGATGGGGTTCGTAAGGGTGGGTACCTGATCGCACAAATGCGAACCCGCGTACGAAGACTTCGATTGCATGGATTGCATGTTCAATGGTCGGCGCTGAGTTGGACGATGGTTTCGCCGCCATGGCAAAAGATTACACCCTCATTTCATGTACTCTGCAAAATCCGCAAGGTGGTCATCGTCATCCGACACGATCGTCAGCATTCCCTTGCAGGACCCAAACACGGGCAGTGGCTGGGAGGATGTCACCGACCGAAGCTCCGCCACTGGCTGGTTTCCCTCGGTGATGACGACAGATTCGCCATGAGCCGTCTTTTCGATCAGCTCCTTCAGGGACAATTGTGCCTGCTCGATGCTTACGGTCATGGGAATACTCCGTCTATCTCCCACATCTTATATCGTTCGGAAGCGTCAGCAAGAAAAAACACGGCCACCCTGTCACCTTGTCACCCCCTCACCCCCTCGTCATTTGCCCCTTCCCCCAATTTCGGATAATTCCCTTCCACCCATGTCCGCGAGGGTATTAATCTTGTCCGCCGCCGTTGGAGCGGGGCATCTGCGCGCTGCCGAGGCGCTGGAACGCACCTTTCGCATCGTCGCCCCGGACGCGACGGTCAAGCACATCGATGTGCTGAATCTCACCAACGGTGTCTTTCGCCGCATTTACGGCAAGGCTTACCTCGACCTGGTTAATCATGCCCCGCATGTGCTGGGGTATATGTATGACTGGATGGATAAGCCGCGGCGGCCCAAGTACCCCATGGATCGCCTGCGCGTCATAGTCGAGAAGATCAACCTGGGCAAGCTGCTCGACCTTCTCCGCCGCGAGCATTGGGACATCATCGTCAACACGCATTTCCTGCCGGCCGAATTGATCGCCATGCTGCGGAAAAAGCGGGCCATTCATACGCGGCAGATCACGGTGACGACCGATTTTGACACGCATCGGCTCTGGGTGAATCAGCCTTGCGAGCTTTACACAACGGCGACGCCGGAGGGGGCGGCCTACCTGCATAGCTGGGGCGTGCCCGCCGAACATACGGCGGTGACTGGGATTCCCATCGACCCCGTCTTCGCCACTGAAAAGAGCCGGGAATCCTGCCTGGCTGCCCATGGCCTGGTGGGTGATCGGCCGATCATTCTGCAACTCGCCGGCGGCTTTGGCGTCGGACCCGTGGCACATCTGTTTAACAGCATCCTGAACATCGAAACGCCGGTACAGATCATTGCGGTGGCCGGGCGCAACGCCAAAGCGAAAAAGCAGCTTGATTCGATTCCAATCCCGCGCCGGCATAAGGCGGCAATCTTCGGCTTCACCGACAAGATCGACGAACTGATGAACGTCGCCGACATCGTCGTCACCAAGCCCGGCGGATTGACGACCTCGGAAACCCTCGCCCGCGGCGCCGCGATGGCAATTGTTAACCCAATTCCAGGTCAGGAGATACGCAACAGCGACTACCTGCTCGAATCGCGCGCCGCCATTAAGATCAACAACCTTCCCACCGCAAAAATGAAGCTGGAGGCGCTCATCAACGATCGGCCCCGGCTGGAAGAGCTAAAAGCCAATGCCCGCCGTCTGGCCCGGCCGCGCGCGGCGTTTGATATCGCCGAGCTTGCCCTGAACGCCGCCTCCCGCCCCCCGCATCGACCTTAGCATCTGGATTTTGCTAAACTACGTTGGCTGGTATGTTTGCAACGCGCGAAACATTGCACAAAATCGAGAATTGATTTGTCCTGAAGGCGATTAGGAATTATCTTTTGCGGTACTTCTATGTCGAGAATGAATCGCCTGTCATGCCGCCAACGGGCATTGCGTTTGGCGTCCGCCTCCTTCCTGGCGGCTGCCAGCCGCGCCATTGCCGGAACCACGTATTACGTAAGCCCAACCGGCAGCGATAGTAACAGCGGAACAAGCCCCAATTCGCCATGGCAGACGCTGACCAAAGTGGAATCGCAGACGTACGCGCCCGGATCGTCGATTCTGTTCCAGGACGGCGGCAATTGGTATGGCAATCTGTACGCCACTTCAAGCGGGACAGTAAGTCAGCCTATCACCTATGGTTCGTATGGGTCGGGGGCCGACCCGATCTTCTGGGGCAGCGATATTTTGAATGCCGGCGCATTTCAGCAGATCGCCGGAACCCCAAGCGGCGACCCCAGCTATGAAATGACGTATCCGACGACGGTGAATTCCGTGTTGGAAGATCATCAGTTTTTGCATAGCGCCACGCTGGTGGACAGCAGCGCCCCGTCCAACGCGACGCCATCCACCTACGTCAATTATGTCGAATCGACGCCCGATACCTGGTACTACGACGCCACTCCGACCGCCGACGAACTGTACATCAACACCGGCACGACCGTTTCCGCCACGGACGGCCATGTCTACACCGCCGCCGTCCGGCAAAACGTCGTTTCCAACAACTATCAAAGCAACCTCGTGTTTGACAACCTGACCGTCGAGGAATCGGCCGCGTACAACGGCGGCTATGGTTTTGGCATGCAGTTCGGCAGCAACCTGACCGTGGAGAATTCCACGGCCATCGCCACCGGGAAACATGCCTTCGCGGCCATCGACGCTCCGAATTTTTTGGGGGAGAACCTCCTTGCCAGCAATGCGATGCCTGACCAGGGTTTTGGCGGGGCCACGGCTTTTGTCGCGTTTAGTGACGGTAATGACGTGAACGACGCCTCTTCATGGATTAATGACACAAATACCAACCCCGGGGGGAACTACCCGGCGTTCATCAGCCACGGCGATCCCGGTTCCATCGGTTCGATCACGATTGTGAACATGAACAGCCCCAGCGGCGGGGCGGGCATCAGCATCGAAACCACCTCAAGCACGGAACAGGTCTCCATTCAGGGTGGCCTGATCAACAATGGTTATGTGAACCTTGATTCGACTAACACGATCATCAACGGCCTGACCCTGACGGGTGCCTATGCGCAGATAATATTGGAGGGCAACGGCGAGATTCTGCAGAATTCGATCATTACGGGCACCAATCAGAATCCCTACGCCGCGCAGAATGGCTCCGTCTATGTTGAGGGCGCCAACGACATCATCCGGTTCAACACTTTCCAGCAGGCCCCAAACGCTTTTTACGCCAGCCCCACCATCGGCGTGAACGAGGGCGCCACGAATACGATGATCTACGGCAATGTGATTGATACAAATGGGGGCGTTTACCTCTTCAAGAACTTCAGTGGGCCGGCGTCCATCGTCTCCAACAATAATTTGTTCGCCGTCGCCGCCAACATCCTGCTTGGCCTCAACTCGGGGCAGGAAACTTTCAGCCAATGGCAGCAATCCGGGCAGGATCAGGACTCGACGGTGGGCAATCCGATGTTTACCAACGCCGCCGCCGGGAATTATTACCTGCTTCCAGGCTCGCCGGGGCTTTCGGCGTTTATCCCCACGGCGGCCCAGGCCGTGGCCGACGATTTCTTCGGCTATCCGCGCCCGCCGCTCGGCACTCCGGTTGATCTGGGCGCCTTGCAATCCCCCTCGCCGGCCGCGGCGACCGCCACATGGACATCGACCAGCGGCGGCAACTGGGGCGACGCATCCAACTGGTCGTCGGGGCTCATCGGCAGCCAGGCCGGCCAAACCGTCAATTTTACGACCCCGCTCGCCGCGCCTTCCACGATTAACCTGAACGCCCAGTGGACGGTCGGCAACGTCAATTTCAGCGGCAGCTTCTCCTACACGCTGGCCGCGGGAACAGGCGGCTCTCTCGTTCTATACAACGGGACCAACGCCGCGGCCGTGATGGACTCTGGCAGTCACGTCATCTCGGCCCCGATCACTCTCGATTCCAATGCCGAGATTACCGTGGCGGGGGCCAATGACACGCTGACCCTTTCCGGCGGGATTTCCGGCAGCAGCGGATTGAGTCTCGCCGGCGCCGGGACGTTGGCGCTTGCAGCCGTCAATTCATACAGCGGCGGCACGCTGATCTACGGGGGAACCCTGGCGATTAACGCGGCCGGCGCGCTGCCGCTTGGCAGTCCGGTCTTTAATTCCGGCGCGTTGGCTGTCAATGCCAACAACGTGTCAGGCGCCATTGTCGGCTCCGGCACGCTCAGCGTCGGCGCCGCGTCGCAGCCGGCGCTCTTGCAACTGGAGGGAGGAAGCGGCCTGAGCCAGTTGTCGTCGCTGACCATCGCCCCCGGCTCCATGCTGGACATTACTGACAACGCCGTGGAGATCAATTACGGCGTCGGTCCCGATCCCGCGGCGACCATCCGCGGCTATCTCAAATCCGGTTACAACAACGGCCTCTGGACGGGCACGGGCATCGGCAGCGGCACGGCCGCCATCAATCCGGGCCTCTATGCCGTGGGATATGTCGACGGCAATACCGACATGGGCACGCAGGCTGGCGCCGGGCAGATATTCATCGAGTTCACCCTCGCCGGCGACGCGAATCTCGATGGCACGGTCAATTTCGCCGACTTGCTGGTTGTTGCCCAGAACTTCAACCATACCCTCGACACCCACGGCAACCCCATCGATTGGGCCGACGGCGATTTTAATTATGATGGCGTGGTGAATTTCGCGGACCTCCTGCTCATCGCTCAGAATTTCAATAAGGCCCTGTCCACGAGTCAGCTTGCCGAAGTTCCCGGTTCCTTCGCCGCCGATTGGCAGTTGGCGCTGGCCGAAGTACAAAACAGCCAGGACCAGAACATCAATGTGCCCGAACCGGCGAGCATCGGCGTGCTGGGCGTTTTCGCGGCAGGTCTGCTCGGAAGGCGGCGCTCTAAACGCACCACGATTTGAGCGCCTGTGTTGGGTTGGAACCATCCGTTTGCATGTGCTGCCGGAATGGTGCTTGGGTTGGAGTTGTCATGGCTGGCACTGACATGGCGTCAATGGATCAACTACAAACGGGACCTGGAGCAGGCCCGCGGCCCGTTGTTGCCGCGTGGGGATCCACCGGTTACCTGGCAACGGCGGCGCTGATTCTGGTAGGCCTGGCCTATCTCGCCAACGGTGTCGCGACGCTCGTCGCGCCCAATTATCGGGGCGACCTTAACACACGATGGCGCGAAAGAGGCTATCTGCGCGCGGGCATTGATCCTTACGACGTGTCGGTCCAGTTTAACGGCATGAAACCCAACGCGGCGGAGACGAGGCGAATCGCCGACCACGATTTGCAGAATGAGTCCGCCATTGATTCAAGCGGGTATCCTCCCTGGGGACTTGCGGCTTCATTTCTGTTTATGCCGCCGGGTCCGGAGAGGCTGGCGCAAGCGGTGTTTGCCGCGATTTGCCTCGCGTCATTGGGGCTGGCAGTGTGCTATGCATTCGGACAGGGGCGGCAATGGGGAACAGGCCCTGGACTATTCATGGCGGCGTGTGTCTTTGCGATGTTTAGTAACGCTGGAACGCTGAGGCTGGGGCAATACGGCCTCATCTTGAACGCGTTTCTCATATGCTCTCTTTGGGCGTTTGTGAAAAGGCAAGCGGCTCTGTCAGGGCTGGCGATGGCGGTGGCGGCCATTAAGCCCACTTACTCGATGTCCCAAGTCGTGGTCATGGTGTTCCGTCGGCAGTGGGTCTCCCTGATGTTGCTCGCAGCCGTGTGCGCGGCGGCTTCGGTCGTTCCATGGGCGCTGACGGGAGTTGGTCCCGTTGAAATGGTTCAGCAGATGTTGGGCCAGTCGGCGCATGTGAGCGAAGGGGATACAAGTCTTCTGCGGCTGGCACGTTCTGTCATCCCGTACTCCAGTGCCGTGACGATTCTGACGGCGGCGTGCGTTATAGGGACATCATCACTGGCTTGGAAATACCGTAACTACTCACCCTTGGTTGCGACTTCGGCCGCCGCGGTGACGGGCCGAGTTTTTCTATATCACCGGCAATACGACAACGTCATGTTGGTGTTCCCGCTGCTGGCCCTGGGGCTGCTCGCATTGGCAATTCGTAAGCCATGGGCGTGGGTTGTATTCGCGGTGTACGGCGCGACGCTATGGGCGCCATTGCCGTACATGGCGTACCGACCGCCCGTGATCGCGGCGCTTTGCACCGTTTGGCTTGCCGGGCTTTTTATGATCTGCCGGCATGCGGCGCGTTTGGACCCAGCCGGCGGCGCAGATTCTGACGGCGCCAAAGAGTTCCCGGGAAGACGGGCGGCGGTCGTTTCAGCGGGGTGAGCTGCCCCTCACATATTCCGTATTCTTGTCAGGAATCAAGGCGTTTTTGTAAAGGAAGGGAACGTCGTTCATGCGGAAGATTAATTCATCGTCGTCTCTTGCGGCTTCTGCTCTGTGCAGCGCTGTCGCATTGTGGAACCTAAGGGCCGCCGGCGCTCCCCTCACCATCATGCCGATGGGAGACAGCATTACCGTCGGCTACACCAATCCGCCCAATTGGACTTACCCGTATGAAGATGGGTATCGGTACGATCTCTATACACAATTGACCAACGCCGGATTATCGATTCAATACGTGGGCAATTCGGGCGAGCCCTGGAACGGCGTCTACAGCATTCCGCCCAATACCCCGACTCCCGACCTGCGCGCGATCGGCGAAGACAATATGGAGGGGTTCACGTCCTATCAGACGGGCGATATCCTTCGGGGTGTTGTTGGTTGGGTGAGCGAGTTCAAACCCAACGTTATTCTCCTTGACGTCGGCATCAACGACATAGGGGCCGGGAGTGCGACCGTGGCACCGGAGGCCGAGTCCAACCTGACTTCCATTGTCCAGGATGTCATCGCCAACGACCCGGGGTCGCATCTGATCGTTGCCCAGATCACCCCATTTACGACATTATATGAACCTTTGACGGGCGCGGTCATCCAATACGACGCCTGGATCCGGGATACGCTCGTGCCGGAATATGCGGCACAAGGCGTCTCCACGGTTGATCTTTACACGCCGATGACCGTGAACGGGCTGCCGAATGCCGGTTTGTACGCCAACGGATTCACTCACCCCAATGAAGGCGGTTACGCCCAATTGGCCAACGCCTGGTTCAATGCCGTTGCGTCGCTGGAAGGGATTCCCCAGCGCGTCACGGCAACGTGGGACAACGCGGGCGGCACGGGCGACGGCAAAACCTGGGATGTGGCAGCGAGTCAAAACTGGAACAACGGCGTCCCGGCGCAATTCAATCAGAGCGACAACGTCATGTTCAACGACGCGAATAACGGCAATTATAGCGTAACGCTGAACAGCACCGTCGCGCCGACGCTGGTGACATTCGCCAACAATTCCGGCAATTACGTCCTGAGCGGCACGGGAAGCATTGGCGGAGCGGCCAATATTTTCATTGACGGCGCTGGGACGGTGACGCTCAACATATCAAACAGCTATAGCGGCGCGACGAGCGTAAACGAAGGAACGCTGGTGATCACGAACGCCGCCGCGCTGCCCGCCAGCACGCAATTGACCATTGGGAATGGCCTGACGCCCGTCGCCATGAAGTTGGCGACGGGAATCGGCCTGGCGTCGGTGGCGACCTTGGCGATGAACGCCGATGCGACGCTGGACATCACCAACAATTCGCTGGCCATCAACTAAGGCGACGTCGCCGATCCGGCGGGGTACATTCGCAGCTACCTTCAGAACGGCAACATCTTCAGCAGCACCGCCCAGCAAAGCGGCGGCGTCTTTGCCGTCGGATATACCGACGGCAACATCGACCAGGGCACGGCAGCGGCTCCAGGCCAGGTGCTGGTTAAATACACCCTCGCCGGCGACGCGAATCTCGACGGCGCCGTCAACTTCGCCGACCTGCTCGTCGTCGCCCAGAACTTCAACCACACCCTCGACACGCACGGCAACCCAATCGACTGGGCCGACGGCGATTTCAATTACGATGGGCAAGTAAACTTCGCGGATTTGTTGCTGGTGGCGCAGAATTTCAACAAGAGCCTTTCCGCCGGACAACTTGACCAATTGCCTGGCTCCTTCGCGGCGGATTGGCAATTGGCGCAAGCGGAAATACAAGCCGGGGAAAGCAATAATGTGCCGGAGCCGGCGACCTTCTCCCTGGTCGCGGCTGCGGCCGCCGGGCTTTTGCTGCGGCGGAGGGGGCGGTTTGGGCGGCGTGCGATCGTAGAGTAAGATTGCGCGATTGAACCAGGGAGGCTTGGAATGCGCGTTAAGAGAATAACGGCAAATGCTCGGCGGCCAAGTGCTATTGCGGCCGCAGTCGCCGCGCTTTCGACCGCGCCCCTGCGGGCACAAACAGTTTATTCAGGGTCCGTCCTTTATCCCCTTACCGCGCCTCCGGGGTTCCGATCGGCGAATGCCATTTCAGCCTGCGACGGCCAAGTTGTCGGCGACGGAACGCCGCTAACTAACCCCGCCGCCGAAGAACCCATATTCTGGTCTGGGCAGACCGGCGGAGCCATTAATCTGACCCCACTTGGATATGCTTCTGGCACAGCCGAGGGGAGCGATGGCGCTCAGCAGGTTGGGAATGCCGGCGGCCATGCAATACTCTGGTCGGGCACACCAAATTCAGCGGTGGACCTGAATCCAAATGGGTTCAGCAGTTCAACGGCATATGGCGTAGATGGCAGCCAGCAGGTTGGTTTCGGTATTGTTAATAACAGCACCACGACCTCCCACGCGATCCTTTGGGCGGGAACGGCGGCTTCCGCCGTTGATTTAAACCCAAACGGGATCAATGTCTCAGATGCCTTCGGTACAGACGGCACGCAGCAGGTCGGCGTTGGTGTTGGCTCCGACGGCAACGAACACGCTCTTCTTTGGTCGGGTACCGCTGCTTCGGCAGTCGACCTAAGCCCGACGAATATTTCCGGCTACGACGACACCGTAGCCGTCGGCGTTGGTGCGGGCCAGCAGGTCGGCTACGGTTCCGGCAGTGCGACAGGAAACGAGAGCCACGCCCTTGTGTGGTCAGGCGCGGGAGATTCAGCCGTCGATCTGCACCCGGCCGGGTTTGTCCAATCACAGGCCATTGCTACGAACGGCCTTGAGCAGGTCGGCTTTGCCGCATCGCCAGGATCGACGCCCGACCGCGCCATTCTCTGGTCTGGCACCGCCGCATCGGCGATTAACCTGCATTTACTGCTTCCAGCCGATGATGGC
>JBEKYH010000177.1:0-9091 GCA_049511115.1 Tepidisphaeraceae bacterium
ATCTTATGGGTTTCCGCTGCGGAACCGGTGTCGATATCAACGGAATCGCCGACATTCATGCCGCTGGTGCTGCGGACGTTGATGGTGGTATCGCTCTTATGCGCGGGGGCCGCCAAGCCGGAGTTCGAGAGAGCCAGTAGGTAAAAGCCGTGGCTCCCAACTTTTGTCCCGGCGGGGATACTGATGGACGAAAAGATAGGCTGCTGTGTCGGGTGCTGGGTCAGGGTCCAGTTGGAGATGTCGATGTCGCTGCCGCCGGCGTTGTACAGCTCGATGAATGTGTTGGTCATGTTGACCGGAACACCGGAGCTAATGGCGAACTCGTTGATCTTGACCGGGCTGACATTGCGCACTTTCTCGGCCATTGTCTCGGACTGCGCCGAGCCGCTCGTTGCGTTGGTCCAAGAGGCGTTGGCGACCAGGTCCCCGTTAAACACAGCCGGTCCCGACGTGACGCTGAAGATCGCGCTCACGGATGCGCCCGGCGCGACCGGGTCAGCAAAAGTCTTTGATGTATCTGTGGCGCCGGAGACGACCGCGGTCCATCCCGCAGGCGCGGTAATGCTCAACTTGACCCCAGTCACGGGCGCTCCCGTGGTATTGGTGAAGGTCACGGCTGTATCCTGCGAGGAGCCGGGGGCGAAGGTCTGGAGCCCGGGCGGAGTGGCGGTTGCCGATGCCGGCGCCAGACTCAGCCGCTGCACGTTGTAGCCGGCGGCCACGACGTTGGCCTGCACCTGTTGGTCAGTGGCGTCGGTCGGGAAGGTGCCCCCGGCCGTCATCGCGCCTTCATAGAACGTGCCCTGCGAGCCGTTGCTGTTGTCGCCGCCGTTGCCCAGGAGGAGGCCTCCCTGCTTGCGCATCGGGTCATAGCTGGCGTTGACGCGCCCGCCATCAAACATGACCTTCAGGTCACCCTTCTGCGAATCTCCCCCCATGGAGGTCCAATGATGCGGCTCGCCTTTGGCCATCGCGGTCACGAATCGCCAGGAGATGTTGGGCAGGTCCGGGCAGTTTTTAGATCCGTCCGGATTGACGCAGCCGACAAGGTTGTTCTCCTGGTCGGTCATGACCCACGGTCCGGGGGGAGGGCCATGATACCAAGCCGTGGCGTCGCCAAAGTAGGCGGTTTCCATAGTGCCGTTGCCATCGTCGTGGCTGTCGGTTTCGGCGTTGCCGTAGTCGAAGCAGCAGCCGTTGTTGAAGTGTTGGCCGTTAATGACCCAGTATTGCCCCTCGGCCTGATCGTCGACGGCAGTTCCATGAGCGTCATTCCAGCGCAGGCCCATGCCCGGCTCGATGAAGACGCCGTAGGCCTTGTGGCCCATGATGGTAATCGGCGCCATGTCGGCGATCGGGATGTTATTAAATCCGCCCAGGGCCGGGCCGCTGAATCCGCCGTGCGGCGCCTGGGTGAGATTGTTGCCGTGACCGGACTGGTCGTAGAGCGTGGTGATCCAGCATGTGGTGTTGGCGCAGAAATTGTCCTGCGCCGCGGCGTCAGCGTATCCCCCGCCATCGGACGGCGAAGGCTGCACGACGCCGATGTCCAGGGTCTTGCCGTCGGACTGGCGCAGGACCTGATACAGCGGACCGTTGTAGGAAGCGTACAGCGCGCGCGTGCTGCTGTGAGCGGCCGTGCAGGGATCGCCGGCGGCGGCGTAGACATCGCACGGACCTTGCGGCCGGGCCGACGCGCCGTTTTGCGCCCAGACTTGTTTGACTATTATCAATACGGTCGCAGGCAACGTGAACGCCACTGCGAGCACGATCACAAGACCGATTCTCGTCTTCATGTTCCTCCAACCCTTCAATGCGAGTTTACCCAGTTGGGCACTGGGCTCTTAACCGCCACGAAAAACCGGCGGGCAGTATAACTCGCCATACCTGTGACTGGAAACAGCCCTAACCAATTGGCATAAACCGCTGAAAACCGTCATATTCTCACGGAATCAGTCTTCCCTTCAACGCACGGGAGTGAACATGGCGGAATCAGATTACACGGCAGGCGCAGCCCAACCCAACCAGTCAATTCGCCATGCGATCAACAAGTTGTGGGACTACGGCCAACCTGACTTAACCGAGCAGCGGTTTCTCGCGCTTGTTCCGGCAGTCGAAGCTTCTGGTGACCCTGATTATTTCGGCCAGCTATTGACGCAGCTTGCGCGCTCGCAGGGACTGCAACGCAAATTTGATCAGGCACGATCGACGCTGGACCGCGTGGAAAAGATGCTCGCGGAAAGAGAGTCAGATCATCGCCTGGACGTGGTGCGCGTTCGATACGCGCTGGAGTCGGGGCGAGTGCTCAATTCATCGGATCAGCCTGATAAGGCGCTGCCCTTTTTTGAACAAGCAGCCAAGTTGGCCGAAGCGGCCGGCGAGATTGGCTATCAGATTGACGCCATTCATATGGTCGCGATTGCTGTGCCCGAGGTGAACGAAAAAATCAAATGGAATCTCAAGGCATTGACCTTAATCCAGAACCACCCCCTTCAAAGCGGCTGGCTGTCCGCGGTTTATAACAATCTGGGCGAAGCATACATCTCCAGCGGCAAGTACGAACTCGCCCTGGATATTTTTCGCAAGATCATCGACATGGAGACAGCGCGCGGCCGAGCGCCGGAATGGTTCATGCACAAAGATGTTGCCCGTTGTTTTCGCCTGACTGGAAAGCCATTAGAGGCGCTCGCGATCATGCAGCCGCTGGCGGACGATGAAGACAAGACCGGCCAACACAACGGCTGGATCAGCGAAGAATTGGCCGAAGACCTGGCGGCGCTGGGCCGATTCAACGAAGCCCGAACGCGATTCCAACAAGCCTACGACGTATTCGCCGCCGATCCGTGGGAAGTCGAGCACGAGCCACAGCACCTGGCGCATTTGAAGCAATCGGCGCTGCGCCCATGACGCCAATCATTACTTGACGGCCGCCGTCGCAGTCCATTTCCAATTGCGAACTTCCGGCAGGTCCTGGCCGTTCTTGCAGATGTATTCCTTGTGTTCGATCAGCTTTTCCTTGAGCTTTTGCTTTAGGTAAGTGCCCTTGCTGCCGGTTTGCGGCAGGCGATTGATGGTGTCGATGACGAGATGGAATCGATCCAGATCGTTCAGCACTGTCATATCAAACGGCGTGGTGATGGTGCCCTCCTCCTTGTAGCCACGCACATGGATGTGGTCATGGTTGTTTCGCCGATACGTCAGCCGGTGAATCAGCCACGGATAGGCATGGAAGGCAAAGATGACCGGCGTGTCCTTCGTGAAGAGTTCGTCGTAGTCGGTATCGCTCAATCCGTGCGGGTGCTCCGACTGGGGTTGCAGCCGCATGAGGTCAACGATATTGACCACGCGGATTTTCAATTCGGGCAAATGCTCGCGCAAAATGGAGACGGCGGCGAGCGTCTCCAGTGTCGGCACATCTCCGCAGCACGCCATGACCACATCGGGCGAGGACTCCTGGTCGTTGCTGGCCCACTGCCAGATGCTTGCGCCCTGGGCGCAGTGCATGACGGCCTCGTCCATCGTCAGCCATTGCGGCGCCGGGTGTTTGCCGGCCACCACCACATTCACGTAGTGCTTGCTCCGCAGGCAATGGTCCATCACCGACAGCAGGCAGTTTGCATCCGGCGGCAGGTAAACGCGCACGACCTCGGCTTTCTTATTCACAACGTGGTCGAGGAAACCCGGGTCCTGATGCGTGAAGCCATTGTGATCCTGCCGCCATACATGCGACGCGAGAAGGTAGTTCAACGATGCGATCTTGCGCCGCCAGGGCAGGTGGGAAGTGACCTTGAGCCATTTCGCGTGCTGGTTGAACATCGAATCGACGATGTGGATGAACGCCTCGTAGCAGTTGAACAATCCATGCCGCCCGGTGAGAAGATAACCTTCGAGCCAGCCTTCGCATTGATGCTCACTGAGCACTTCCATCACGCGGCCGTCGTGCGCGAGCAGTTCGTCATTCGGCACGGTCCTGGCATTCCACTGGCGGTTGGTGATTTCAAAGAGCGCTTCCAGACCGTTGGAAAGCGACTCATCGGGGCCGAAGACGCGGAAATTTCGCTCTTCGCTGTTGAGCCTGACCACTTCACGCAGAAATGGCCCGAGCCGGTGCGTGTCGCCGATGTCGCGCATTCCCTTCGACGTCACGTTGACCGCGAAGTCGCGGAAATTCGGCATGCGCAAATCGCGCAGCAGGCCGCCGCCATTGGCGTGGGGATTGGCCCCCATGCGCCGCTCGCCTTTGGGGGCAAGCTCCGCGAGTTCCTTCTTCAGTCGGCCCTTGTCATCGAATAGTTCCTGGGGCCGATAGCTTCTGAGCCAGTCTTCCAGCAGCTTGAGGTGTTCGGGATGAACCGCCGGATCCGAGAGGGGGACCTGGTGCGAATGGAATGTTCCCTCATTGGGGACGCCGTCGATCGTCTTGGGCCCGGTCCATCCCTTGGGGGACTTGAGCACGATCATCGGCCAGCGCGGCCGCACCGTGTTGCCGCCGACGCGCGCATCCTCCTGGATTTTCTTGATCTGCTCGATCGCCATATCGAGCGTCGCCGCCATGGCCTCGTGCATCGGTTCGGCCTCGTGCCCTTCGACAAAGTAAGGCGTCCAGCCGTAACCGCGCAGCAATTGTTCGAGTTCCTCGTGCTCAATGCGGGCCAGGATTGTCGGGTTGGAAATCTTGTAGCCGTTGAGATGCAGGATCGGCAGCACTGCGCCGTCGGTGGCCGCGTTGAGGAATTTGTTGGAGTGCCACGCCGTGGCCAACGGTCCGGTTTCCGCCTCGCCGTCTCCGACCACGCAGGCGACGATTAAGTCGGGATTGTCGAACACCGCGCCGAAGGAATGGCTCAGCGAATAACCCAGCTCGCCTCCCTCGTGAATCGAACCGGGACATTCCGGCGATGCGTGGCTGGGAATTCCGCCCGGGAACGAAAACTGAAGGAACAGTTTGCGCAGCCCCGCCTCGTCCTGGCTGATGTCCGGATAAATCTCGCTGTAAGTTCCCTCCAGATAGGTGTTGCCGACAACGGCCGGACCGCCGTGCCCCGGCCCTGAGACGTAAATCATGTCCAGGTCGTATTTCTTGATCACGCGATTCAAATGCGCGTAAATAAAATTCTGCCCCGGCGTCGTGCCCCAGTGCCCCAGCAGCATGTGCTTGACGTCCGAGAGCTTCAGCGGCCGCTTCAGCAGGGGGTTGTCGTACAGATAAATCTGGCCGACCGAGAGGTAATTGGCCGCGCGCCAGTATGCGTCGATCTTGCGAAGAAGATCGTTTGAGAGAGTACGAGCTTCCATGACGGTTTCCCTTTCTTCCTCCCAGACTCCACGTGTGCCATTGTATGGCCGCCCGGCAAACGATTGACAGCGAAATTCCAGAATCGCCTTAAACAATCGGGAAGAAGAGTTAACGTCAGATTAGCTTTCCTCAGGAATTCTACGCCAGCGCAGGGTCATGGCGCCTTTGCGCGTGGCTGGGGATTTAGTACGTAGACCCAAAACGATCCGTGGGAGCCGGGCGAACGTCACCCTGACTCCCACGAATGCAACGTAGCGGCTTTGCACGTCGTCCGCTGTTGAAAACAGGTTTCTAACTCGACTTGACGAACAGCAGCTCCGTGCCCTGCTGGTTGTCCACCTGAAGCAGTACGCCGGCCTTGACGTCGGCCTTGGACAGCGCCTCATCAGCCTGCGTTGCCGTCGTCACCTTGTGGTGATTGACGTGCGTGATCACATCGCCCGCCTGAACGCCGGCCTCTGCCGCCGGTGAATTGGGATCAACCGATGTGACCACCGCCCCGGATTTTTCAGACAATCCGTATTGCTGGGCGCTCTCGTCATTCAGATTTCCCAAACGCATTCCCAGCGCCGAACTGCCGTGTGTTTCATTCGCGCCGGACGATTGAGCGAGAGCCGTCAGGTCGCCAGGCTGCTCGCCGAGCTTCACCTTCACGTCCTGCTGCTTGCCGTCACGGAACACATTCAGCGTTACCTCGGTGCCCGGAGTTTCAACGGCAATGTCATCGCGCAGCTCCGTCACAGTGTTGATCGTCGAGCCATTGAGCTTGGTGACAATGTCGCCGGGCTGAAGCTCGCTTGTCGCGGGGCTGTTGTGAAGCACGCCGCGCACCAGCACGCCGGCATCGCCCTTGTACCCTTCACTGGCCGCCTGATCGCTCGCCTGGGCCACGTTTTCAATTTCAATGCCCAGCCAGCCGCGGGTAATCTTGCCGGAATTCTTGAGTTGATTGTAAATCGGCCGCGCCTCTTCCGACGGAATCGCAAAGCCGATGCCCTGGAACCCGCCGTTGGAGGACGCGATCGCCGTATTGATGCCGACGACCTCGCCCTTGAGGTCTACCAGCGGGCCGCCGCTGTTGCCGGGATTGATCGGGGCATCGACCTGGATGAAGTTTTCATATCCGTCGTTGCCCAGGATTCCCGCCTGGCGGTGCAGGGCGCTGACGATGCCGTGAGTCATCGAACCGACGTAGCCAAATGGAGCGCCAAACGCCAGGATGTGGTCGCCCGATTCAAGCTGGGTGCTGTCGCCCCACGCGGCGGGGATCAGACGATCCGCCTTGATCTTCACAACCGCCAGGTCCGTCTTCGGGTCGGCGCCAACCAGCGTCGCGTCCTTGATGACGCGCCCGTCGGCAAGCGTGACCGTCATTTCACTTGCTCCCCCGGCGACGTGATTGTTGGTCAGGATAAAGCCGTACCCATCGGAAACATCCATGATGACGCCGCTGCCGGTGCCCACTTCTTTTTGCATCGGCGCTTGATCGCTGTCGCCGTCGTCGGGCATGTTAAACTGCCCGCCGCCGAAATCATGGAAAAACCGCTGGAATTCCTCGGGTATTTGCGTCTGCGCGTGCGGGACCGTCTTGGTCACCTGGATTTCCACCACCGATGGCTCAACCACCTTGTGAATATCCCGGTAGACGTCGGACGAATCCTCCACTGACGCAAGCTGCTGCCGCGTCGCATTCACCGATTGTTCGGCCAGCGCGAATTGCCCGTCCTGAAAAAGATGAACCCCCAGCACGGCCGCTCCCAGAATTGATCCCGAGAGCGCGACGGCTCCGACAGATTTACGCCACGTTGACATGATGCAGTTCCTTTCGTTGAGGGCGCCCGATCCAGAGACAACGCTTGCGCAGCCGCCATCCGATGGCGGTTTACGAAAGCTGCGACATCGCTCTGAAAGGGGAGCCGCCCGCCGCAGCCCAGGCGGATTGTGTTATTAAGCACTATTCTTTGAACGGCAGCCGCCGCGGGCTACATTCAGGCCGGCGGTTACCGTGTACTTCTCACATGACTAGATAATGCGCGATGGGGCAAAAGGTTTCATATCGCGCGTGCGTCCGCTTTAAAAAAGAAGTGCGGCTCCCCCTTATAATTTGCCGGCGATTTTGGAACCGGGCCGCCCCAGACTAGGTGGATCATCTCCCGGCCGGCACCGCGAAAACCGCGCAAAGAAAAAGCCGCGAACCCATGTTCGCGGCGACTTTCGACGGCTTGTGGCGCTGTTGCGCGGGCGCTGGATTACTTCTTCACGCCCAGGATTGCGTCCTTGGCGGCCTTGGCCACGCGGAACTTGAGAACCCGCTTCTTGGGGATCATCTTTTCCTTCCCCGCGTCCGGGCCAAAACGCATGATCATCTTGCGGGGAGCGCGTTCGGTCAGAACGAGCTTGCCCAGCCCAGGAACCACGAAGGTGTTCTTGGCTTGCTTATATGCCAATTCCGCCTGGGCCTGGAAGAACGACGCGACCTGCTTCTTGGAGATTCCGACCTTATCCGCGATCGCGCTGGCGATCTCCGACTTCGTTAACGCCTTACCGGCCATTGCCTCTCCTTTCCCATTCGATGGGGAGCCAATTGTCTGCATTGGAAGTCAGGCCTTTTGCCTGTTGCTTCCGTCGCAACGGCGGCACAAACCGACGTGCGAGGCACATCATTACGGCTATTCACAGAGTTTTTCAATGCGCCGGGGCCAAAATTTGCTGGTTTTTCAAAGATTTCCTCCAGCCCAGCGCCAGCCACAACATACCGCCCGCGAAAAATATCGCCAGTCCCAGCACCATGCTCAGGCTCATGTCGATGGGAATTCCGCCAATGCGCGCGACGATAACCGCCGGCTCCACCCGGATCAATTCCAGGATGAACCGCGACGGCCCTTCCAGCAGCATCATCAGCGCGAACACCCGGCCATCAACATGCGGCAGCGTCCAGTATGCGTAGAGTAATGCCGCTAAAAGCAGCGCCGTGAAGCAGCTATACAACTGCGTCGGCTGCACCGGCAGCGATTTCTGCTGGTTGGCCAGATCGGTCAATCCGTCGGCCCGCACCTCTCCCCAGTCCTTGAGGATAACGCCTCCGCTTGGCAAATGCTTCAGCAATTCCGGCGGCGGGTCAATCAGGCCGCGGTTGAATTGATCGATGTAGGCATTGGAGAAATACGGAAATTCCATCAACGCCGCGCCGTATCGCGGCGTGCAGATTTCCCCGTAGCAGCAGCCGTTGAGGTAGCACCCGATGCGCCCGATCCCCAGCCCCACCATCAGCACCACCGCGACAATATCCATTGATTTCAGCAGCGGCAGCCGATGGCGCAGCGCATAGGCGATGCAGCACGGCGTGGCCAGAATAAACCCGCCATAAAACGTCAGCCCGCCGCCGCGAATGTTGATCGCGTCGAGAAAATTCTCCTTGAACGACCGCTCGGGATCGGTGAACGTGCCCCAATTCTCCAGGACATGAGACAGCCGCGCTCCTGCCACGCCCGTGATAAGCGCGATCAGTGCCGCATTGACGAATAGCTCGCCATCCAGATTCACGCGCCGCGCCATCGCCTTGGCAACCGTCACACATGCGAGAAACGCCACCACCAGCATCAAACCGTAACCGTAGATGGGTAGATTAAGAAATGGAATGCGGAACACGATCTGAAACATCGCCGGATTGTAGGCGAAGGGGAGGAGTTGGTGTAGCTTACCCGCCCGCCGCAGTGCGGCGCGAATGACAAGGTGACAAGGTGACAGGGTGACACGGTGACAAGGCGACAGGCGGCATTTTCGTCACCCCCTCAC
>JBEKYH010000178.1:0-9086 GCA_049511115.1 Tepidisphaeraceae bacterium
GCGATGTCATGGGAAAAAACGCGGCCGGGTTTGGCGTCGGAGACGTATTTGCGGACGGTGGCCAGCATTTGCTCAGGGTCGATGTCGCCGACGACGGCGAAGACCATATTGCTGGGCGTGTAGGCCAATTGGTAATAGCTGTATACGTCGTCGCGGCTGAGGCCCTGGATGACTTCCTGATAGCCGATGACAGGGATGCGCGTGGGGCTGACATGGTAGCGGTTGGTCAGGAGGAGGTTCCAGAAGACCATGTCGGGGATGCCCTTGCCGCGCTCGAGCTCGCGCTGGACGACCTGATATTCGCGGCGGTATTCGGGGAAGGTGATCTGCGCGCCCAGCATCCAGCCGGCGACGAGATCGACGGCTTCTTCCATGTGCGGCGTTGTGGTATTCACGAAAAAGGCCGTGTGATCTTCGGTGGTGTAGGCGTTGGAATCGTTGCCGATGCGCTGGAGAAGGTTTTTGTTTTCCGCCTCGGTGCGACGGTCATTGCTGCCGCCGGCGACAAGGTGCTCGAGCAGGTGGCTCAGGCCGCCGCCGAGCCATTTGCCTTCGTATACGCCGCCGGTGGCGCAATAGCCGCGCACGGCAACGACCGGCGAGGGGATGCGCTTGACGATGACGGTCAGGCCATTGCGCAGGATGGAGACGATCTCGTCTTTTTCATTGACGAGCCGGGCGGTTTCAGCGCCGTAGCCGGCCAGTTCAGCTTTGCTGTGGATCAGTTCGCCGGCGTCGGAAGGTTGAGTGGCCTGCGCGGCGGCGGGGGCCGCCAGCAGTCCGGACAATCCAATGAGACAGGCCAGCACGGTCAGATGCGTTCGGTTCATTGCCATCCTATGAGATAGACGCTAGCGCGCGAAAAGTTTCATGGCGAAATGTATACGTGCCCCAAATGCGGGAGATTGCGCTAATTGGCTTCCCGCTTAATTGGCTTCCTCGTCTTGTTCGATTTCGTTCAGGTACGTCAACGCTCGTTCCAGTTCGCCCTTGAGATGCCGCACGCTGAGCAGGCTTTTCACGCGGGTAATCAGTTCAAACTTATTGATCGGCTTGGAGACAAAATCGTCGGTGCCGCATTCGGTGGCCTGCTCGATGTCGCCGAGCTCGTTGAGCGCGGTGACCATGAGGACTTGAATATCCTTGGTTTTGGGATCGCTCTTGAGGCGCTTGCAAACCTGGAAGCCGCTCATGCGGGGCATCATGATGTCGAGGAGTATCAGGTCGGGGTTGTGCTGCGCGACTTTTTCCAGGGCATCCACGCCATCGACAGCGGTGACGATTTTCACCGCGAGGCTTTCCAGAAAGGCCTGCAATAATTCGACGTTTTGCGGATTGTCATCGACGATGAGGATGGTGCTCTGCGGCAGCGATTGGCCAACGTCGGGCTTGGTGAGCGGAGCGGTCGTCGGATTAATTTCGGTCATGCAACAACTCCAAGCCGGACATTCTACTCCCTGCTGAGCGCCGCCTCCAGATCATGGCCGGTTAATCGGTAGCGGGCGATCTCCTCGCCTTCGACCAGAACCACGGGGATGGCATTCTTATACTTTTGCAGATCGTTGGGGTCATCAAGAATATTGCGGATTTCCAGCCGGAAGCGGCGGCGGCGGGCCACCTCCTGAATGACATTTTTAACCAGGTCGCACAGGTGGCAATCGGGCTTACTGTATAGGGTGACCATTTTCATGCTGCGCAATTCCTCGTGATTGGTAACTCCAAGCCCCCGCTGACACTTGGTCGGGCTACTCTGAATACTCACACCAGGTCTTGGGCGTTTCCCAAACTTTCACGGCGGCCAATTTTGCGCCGGCCTTGGCGATTGGGGAACGGAGCATGGTGTAAATTGTCTGGGCGATATTCTCCACGGTTGGGTTCACGGCTGCAAATTCGGCGGTCTCCAAGTTCAGAAATTTGTGGTCGAATCTGTTGATAACTGTATGGATGACAATATCTTCCAGAATATCGACGGGGATCAATTGGCCGCTTTCGTCGGGGGCGCCGGCGATGGAGACTTCGAGTTCGTAGTTGTGGCCGTGGCCATGCGGATTGTTGCACTTTCCGAAGAGCTCGCGGTTGGTTTTGCCGTCCAGGTTTGGGTTGTGGAGGCGATGGGCGGCGGAGAATTCGAATTTTTGATTGAATCGGACCATGGGGGACTCCAATGCGCTGGCGGACCAGGATGAATATGGACTAAAGGCGATTTGAACGCGATCGAGATTGGGCCAGTGATGATTAAGACGGTCGAATAATTGCCGGGTCATCGTGCCGTAGCCAAGGAGATCGCGGCGGCAATATTCTTCAATCAACGGCAGGCCATCGGTGCGGACGGCTTCGTCGATTTGTTTGATATTCATGAGGTAGCCGCTTTTGGGGGCGGGGTCGCCCGTGAGGGACACCTGCACGGTGAGGAAGTGGCCGGGGCCTCGGAGCTGGGGAAAGCCGGCGTGGCCGTTTTGGATAGAGCCCCGGCGCGCGGGGAGAGGGGAACCGGCGGATAGGCGCACTTCTCGGGTCAGGCGGAACATTGCGGGGATTATAACAGCCCCATACTGCCGCGACCCGCGACAGTTTGAGGAATTCAACCTCGACCACTTCAGGCAGCACTGTTAGAATCCTGACATGAGCATTCTTGAGCTTAAACGAGAGGCCAAAGCCATCATTGATACGATGTCGCCGGAACAGTTGCGGGCGGCTTCGGAGTTTCTCGCCTTCGTAAAAAGCCGCGAAGTTGACCCCGCCACGCTGGAGCTATTGAGCATTCCTGGTTTCAAAGCGTCTTTTGTTCGGGGAATGAAGGACATAAAGGCCGGCCGCAGTAAGCCGTGGCGGCAGGTACGGTCCGATGTATAGGGTTGAGCTGACGCAGGAGGCGCAGCGATTCTACGACCGCTGTGACAAACCAGTTGCAAAAAAGCTTGCGCGGTGCTTTCTATCGCTGGAGAAGAATCCACGCGAAGGCAACAACGTGAAGCCGCTAAAGGGCAGCTTCGCCGGGTCCTATCGCTTTCGCGTCGGCGACCTGCGGGTTGTTTATGCGATCAACGATCAAGCCGTTACGGTCTTTGTTATTGCCATTGCCAAGCGCAGCGACGTATACGAATAGCCCACTTCCGAATGTTCCGTATATTTGCCCGCTTGCAAACCCCCACACCCATTCTTAGACTCTCCGGCCGTTTAAGATCGGGGAAAGATGATTGGCGGGAATGTGATGTTCATGGGAAGCATGCCGCTCGTCTTAGGGGCGAGCGTTATTCCGCCGCTGGCGATCCTGGTGCTGTGCGTGATTGCCGGCGTCGGGACGCTGTATCTGTTGCCATCGCATCGCGACACCGCGTCGCGCGTCGCGGGGGGAGTTGCTCTCACGGGCGGGCTGCTGATTTTGATGGCCTTGGCCATTCACGCGACGGCCGGGGCGCCTACTTCGATCACCGACATTTACTTCTGGCTCTTTTCGGCGATTGCCATCGTCGGGGCGATTCGCGTGGTGACGCACCCGCGGCCGGTTTATTCGGCGCTTTATTTTGTGCTGACGGTTTTCGCGTCGGCGGGGCTTTTCATCCTGCTGGCTGCGGATTTTCTCGCGGCGGCGCTGGTGCTGATCTACGCCGGGGCGATCCTGATTACCTACGTTTTCGTCATCATGCTGGCGGCCCAGGCGTCGTCGGGATCGGGCGGGGCGGCGATGGCGGGTCTAGCCGAATATGACGTGACCAGCCGCGAGCCGTTTGTCGCGACGTGCGTGGGGTTCGTGATGGTCGGGGTGATGACGTTCCTCATTTTCGACAAGGCCGACGGGCTGACGCCGCCGCATCCACTGGTGGATTCCGTCGCGGGACAGGTCGTTCCGCCCGACGCGATCACCGGGCCGACCCAGGCATTGGGCGAATACCTTTTCCGGCATCAGCTTGTGAATCTGGAAGTGGCGGGATTGATCCTGACGCTGGCCATGATCGGAGCGATTGTGATCGCGCGGCGGAAAGTGGTTGATCCAGCCGGGGAAGTCGGCGGCGAGTCGATTGAAGAAGTGCACGGCCCGGCCACGCCGGTCAACGATGACCCGCATAGTATTCCCGTCATTGGGACGCGGAACCCGGCCCAGAAGGCTTATCCGCAAACTTAGTGAGAAAAGGGGCTTACGGGCACTTAGTTGAGTTTCTAGATTAGAAAAAGCCAATCCCCATGAACGCATCTTCGCTGCAATTTTATCTGGCTGTGGGCGGGATTATTTTCGCCGTCGGCATGATCGGCTTCATGGTGCGGCGCAACCTGATCGTCATGTTTTTGTGCACGGAACTGATGTTTCAGGGAGTGGCCATCAACCTGATCGCGTTTGGGCGATACCACGGCAACCTGGAGGGGCAGGCGTTTGTGATGTACCTGCTGGTGATCGCCGCGGCGGAGGCGTCGTTGGCGCTGGGTCTGGTGGTGCTGTTGTTCCGCCAGAAAAACACGCTCGATGCCGACGCGTGGCGGCAGATGAAGGGATAGAGGCCGGGTTTACTCATGCAAGATTTTTTTGCTGTTCAACATCCTTGGCTCATTCCATTGCTGCCGCTCATCGGGGCGGCAATTGCGGGGTTCTTTGGCGCCAAATGGCTCAAAGGGCAATCGCATTGGCCGATCTGGCTGGGCGTGGGGGCCAGCGCGATCATCTCGCTCTCATTTCTTTTCCAGATGCTTTCGGCCAAGCCGGACGCAGAGGGGCTGCTGCAGCACACGACCTCCGTTTATTGGTGGATCACGGCGGGCAATTTCAAGGTGGATGTCGGGTATTTCTTTGACCCGCTAACCGCGGTGATGCTGTCCGTTGTCTGCGGGATTGGGTTTCTCATCACGGTTTATGCGGCCGGTTACATGAAGGGGGAGGCGGGGTACTTCCGTTTCTTCGCCTATCTCGGCTTGTTCATTTTCTCCATGACCAATCTGGTGATGGGGTCGAATTTCATCATGCTGTATCTCGGGTGGGAAGGCGTGGGCGTCTGCTCATACCTGCTCATTGGCTATTACTATGAAAAACCCTCGGCGCGCGAGGCGGCCAAGAAGGCGATGCTGGCCAACCGCGTCGGCGACTTTGGATTCGGCCTGGGGATCATGATGATCTTCTGGGCGTTTGGGTCGGTGCATTATTATTCGGATCGGGCGCTGGGAATTACCGGCGTTTTGGAGATGGCCCGCCATCCGGAAACGGCTCAGCAAATCTGGGCGATGAAGTGGATTCCGTTCCTGCTGATGGTGGGTGCTTTCGGCAAATCGGCGCAATTCCCCCTCTATGTCTGGCTTCCTGACGCAATGGAAGGCCCGACGCCGGTTTCGGCGTTGATCCACGCGGCAACGATGGTGACGGCCGGCGTGTACATGATCGCCCGCTGCGGGACGCTGTTTGTTGGCAATGACGCGGCCATGTTGACCATCGCGGCGGTGGGCGCGTTTACGGCGTTATTCGCAGCGACGATTGCGCTGCGGCAGTTCGATTTGAAGAAAGTGTTTGCGTACAGCACGATCAGCCAATTGGGGTATATGTTTGTCGGCGTGGCGGTTCTCGCGCCGGTGTCGGCGGTTTTTCATCTGGTGACGCACGCCTTCTTCAAAGCCCTGTTGTTCCTGTCATCGGGCGTGGTGATGCACGCGATGCTGGGGCACCTGGATATGCGGAAGATGTCAGGGCTGCGGAAGGTGATGCCGATCACCAACATCCTGATGCTGATCGGGTGTCTGGCGTTGGCGGGATTTCCGCTGTTCAGCGGGTTTTTCTCCAAGGACGATATTGTCGGGGCGGCGGCGAATTCCAACACCATTATCTGGCTGGCGCTGTTGCTGACTGGGTTCTTGACGGCTTACTACACGTTCCGTTTGTACTTCCAGGTTTTCCAGGGGCCGCTGCTGGTGCCGACCGAGCCGGCGGATGGGCATGCTCATGCGAGTGATCACGGGGCGGACGATCACGGGCATGACGATCACGCTCATGGCGCTCACGGCGCGGCTGGGCATCATGAAGAGGCGCATCATAATCACGAGCCGATGCTGATGATTTTGCCGTTGGTGGTGCTGGCGATTGGCGCCCTCTTCGGCGGGTTGTTCAACGTGCACTGGAACGCCTTGGGCGATTTCCTGGGGAAGAGCCCGTCGTTCAGATACAGTTTTGAATTGGCGCAAAAGACGCACCATCAGAGCCTGGCCGAAGGATATGGTCAGCCGGTGACGGATGCCGAGCCGCAGCCGGTGGTTTCGTCGGCCATGATCATTGGCGGACTGATTGCCATCGCGGGCATCGCGCTGGCGTACATGCTGCACCTGAAGGATCGGGCCAAGGCGGAGGAAATCGCCAAGGGATTGCAGCCGATGACGAGCCTGCTCGAAGCGAAATATTACGTGGACGAGATTTACCAGGCCTGGATCATCGAGCCGTTGCGCGGCCTGGGCGAGACGTTCTTTGCCATCGACCGGTACATTGTGGACGGACTTGTCGCGACGGTTTCGGCGATACCGCAGATATTCGGGTTCACTTTGAAATTCACCATTGAGAGAGGCTATCTCCAGGGGTACGCGGCGACGATGTTCCTGGGCATCGCGGCGATTTTGCTGTTTATTTTTGGATAACGAATGCAATCTCCTTTTCTGCCCATCTTGATTCTCCTGCCGCTGTGCGGCGCCGTTATCGGCGCGATTCTTCCCAGCGGCGCGGCCAAGGGATGGGCGCTGATTGTGTCGCTGGCCACCTTCGTGGTGAGCCTGATCGCGCTGTTTTCGTTTGAGTTTGGTTCGTCGGATGTGATCCAGTTGAAATCCGATGGCGGGTCCATCGCGTCGATTGGGTTTCACCTATCGCTAGGCGTCGATTCCATCAGTTTGTGGCTCACGATTCTGACGACTCTGCTGGCGCCGCTGGCGATCGCGTCCAGTTTTGAGAGCGTCCAGGACAGGCCCAAACAGTATTACGCCTGGATGCTGGTGCTGCTGGCGGCGATGGTGGGTGTGTTCCTGAGCTGCGACCTGTTGCTGTTCTACACGTTCTTTGAACTCACGCTCGTCCCCATGTTTTTCATCATTGGCATCTGGGGCGGGCCGGATCGGCGGCGCGCGGCGGCGAAGTTTTTCCTGTTTACCTTCTGCGGATCGGTCTTCACCCTGGCGGCGGCAATCTATCTGGGGATGAAGTACGGCACGTTTGATATCGCGACCCTCGTTACCGCGGCGCGGCATGGAATTGCCCTGCCCGACGGCACATTCGCACCGTCGCTCACGTTGACCGAGCGATGGTGGATCATGCTGGGATTGCTCGCGGGGTTCGCCGTGAAAGTGCCGCTGTTTCCGGTGCATACCTGGTTGCCGCTGGCGCATACCGAGGCCCCTACCGCGGGCAGCGTCATCCTGGCCGGCGTGCTGCTGAAGCTGGGAACGTATGGCCTGCTGCGGCTGGCTGTGCCGATCGGGCTGCTGGATGAGCACGGCGTGGCGTTCCCGCGGTTGCTGCAATTCATCGGCGCGCTATGCGTGATCGGGGTGATTTACGGAGCGCTGGTTGCCTGGGTGCAGCAGGACATGAAGAAGCTGGTCGCGTACAGCTCGGTTTCGCACCTGGGATTCTGCGTATTGGGGCTGGTCGCGCTCAACCCGTACGGAATCATCGGGTCGGTGATGTACATGATTAATCACGGGCTGAGCACCGGGGCCATGTTCCTGTGCGTCGGGATGGTTTATGAACGGTATCACACGCGCGACATGAATTTGCTCTCGGGATTGGCCAAGCGCATGCCGGTGTTGGCGTTCTTCTGGATTCTCTTCACGCTTTCCAGCATCGGTGTGCCGGGCCTGAACGGATTTGTGAGTGAATTCCTGACCATCATGGGGGCGTTTACCTCGCCGTTCCTGGGGATGAGGATCGGATCGCTGGCGGCGCTGGGGATTATCCTGGGGGCGGTTTATATGCTGCACCTTTCGGCGCGAGTCATCTGGGGACCGCTCCTGACGCCGGGGCATGAGGATCACGGACACGGAGAGGCGCACGGCGGGGCGCAGGGGGCGGGGGCACATGAAGCCACTACGCCCGGCGATATCGGCAAGCGCGAGATTGCGATTTTGGTCCCACTGGCGATCGCGGTGGTGGTGCTGGGCGTTAGCCCCAAATTTGTGATGGATTCAATCAGCAGCCCCATTGATGACCTTCGCCAGCCGGTGCGGGCGCAGACAGATGCGGTGATTCCGCAGGAGACCGAGGCCGCTGGAGTGGCGGCGCCCCGGCCGACGGCGGCCGCATTGACGATGGTGGACCGTTAACATGTATTCGATCTCCAAAGCATTCTTTCCTGAGTTGGTACTGCTGATCGTCGCGGCAGCGCTGTTTCTCATGGGCACGTCGAAGAGGCGCGGGGTTCGCGGCGTTGTGCCGTTGTTGGCGCTTCTGGCGATGGGCATCGCGCTGGTGTCGGAACTGAGCCGGTATTTCAATGTCCTTCCCGCGGCGGACCCCTGGCAGTCGGCGCAAATGACGGAATTTGCGCGGTATGTAAAAATTATTTCCGCGGCGATAGGCATTCTGCTCGTGCTGCTCTCCTGGCCCAACAATGCGGACAATACCGCCGGGCCGGCGGTGCATTTCGGCGAGGAAATCGGCGAATTCTTTGGGCTTTTGCTGTTGAGCATCATGGGCCTGTTCCTGGTGGCCGGGGCCAACGACATGATGCTTTTGTTCCTGGGGATCGAGCTGTCGAGTCTGCCGACGTACATCATGGTGAGCATCTCGCGGCCGCTGCCGGTGGCGCAGGAGGCCGGGGTTAAATATTTCTTCCTGGGAGCGATGGCGTCGGCCGTCATGCTCATGGGATTCAGCTATCTCTACGGAACCACGGGAACGGTCTATCTCCAAGGCGGTGTGGCGTCGGATGGGACGATTCTGGCCGGCGTCGATACGGTGATTCGAGCGGCAAGTGTCGTTACGCCGTGGCAGATGCTGGCGGCGGTGCTGCTTATCACCGGGTTTGCGTTCAAGATGGTGACGGTGCCGCTGCATATGTACGCCCCGGACGTTTATCAGGGGGCGGCGACGCCGGTGACGGCACTGCTTAGTTTCGTTCCCAAGACGGCGG
>JBEKYH010000179.1:0-9064 GCA_049511115.1 Tepidisphaeraceae bacterium
AATGCCATCTATCGGCTCCGCCAGCCGAATCGCGTTACCCTAAATTTGAAGCGTGACAATGCACTAGGGCTTCTTCGCAGTCTTGATCGGCGCCTCAAACGGCAACGCCCCCTTGGCGTTCACCGTTCGCATATACACTTTGTCTCCGCAGGTTGCGTACAGAACATCAAAGTTCGCTCCCCCGAATGAGAGATTCGATACCCTTCCACTGGGCGTGCGAATGATCGCGACAATCTCGCCGTACTGATCGCAGACCTGAATTCCCGATCGCGTCGTTACATACACCCGCCCATCCTCATCCGCCCGCATCCCATCCGCCGCGGAGTCCTTCGCCTGCACTGGCACGTATAAATCACAGAATTCCTTTTTGTCCGCCAGCGACCCATCCGCCCCAATCCGATAGCTGTAGACCCAATGCCCGCGATAATCCCCCGCATACAGCGCCGACTGATCCGGCGAAAGCGTCAACCCGTTGTAAAACTTCACGCCCTTGTCCACGATCTTCTTTTCGCCCTGCGGATTGATATACCAAAGCTTGCCGGAATCCGGAGTTGCTGGCTTGGGTGATTCTGTCACGTAGACGCCTCCATTTGCCGCCACCACGAGATCATTCCCGTAAATCCCATCGGCAATTACGGTCGGCTTCGCCTCCTTGTCATACGCGACGATCTCGTTGGCCCCCATTGCCACGGCAAACAGCCTGCCATCCGGCCCAAACGCCTGCCCGGCGCCATGCTGGGAATTCGCGACGAACTCCGTGATCGTCCCATCGAGGGCGATCTTCATCGTCTTGCCGCTTCGGCCATCATTGAAAAAGATTTCCCCGCTCTGATTTACCGCCGGCCCGTCGGTTGATCGCATGTTGTCAGCCGCGACTCTCCACTCCTGGCCCGGAATCAGAATCCCCGCGTGATCGAACTCGGCATTCCCCGCAGCTACCGGATTCGTTGACTGCGCATATGCGCCGGCCACAAGTGCTTGCAACATCACCGCCCCCACGATTGCCTTCGCCGCCGCGTTGACTGGTTTCATAACGCCTCCCGCGGTGAGAGATCTCCTCTCCCGCCGCTACTGCGCCAGCGGCTTCAACCCCGCCACCACCACCGCCAGCGCCGGGGCGGTCGGCGAATCCGGATCATCCAGCGCCAACCTGAACCCCACATCATAAAACTGATGATGATGCGTGCCGCGCGGATCGGCCGGCGGGGTCGGCTTGTCGCCCGCTTCGTTCTTGTCGCTGGTCGCGCTCAGGCCGATGCGCATGACATGCCCGTAAAACGCCGCCAGCGCGGGATCATCCTGGTTGGCGATGTTGTGCGGGCCGCCCTCGTCGACGACGGTGATCGCCGGATCATCGCTGTCGATATACGGCTCGGGCGTGTCCTTGCTGGCCGTCAATACCCACTCGGCGACGTTTCCCTCCATGTCATGGAATGAGTCGGCGTTGGCCGGCACGTCGCGGAACCAGAGCACGTCGTTATCCTGCCCGCGCACCGAGCCGGCGAACGGCGCTCTTCCGCCTTCGGGCTTATCAATCCCCACTTCAACTTTGAATTTCGCCCACGTCGCCGCGCTGTTGGCCGGCGGGCTCAGCGAGGCCAGCGAGTTCCGCAGATTCTCCCAGTTGCGCCCGCTCGTATTCTCGTTGTTGTCGCGCGGGCCGGCTCGCAAGGCCTCCTGCCATTCGTCCACGGTCGGCAATCGCGCGCCGGTCAGCTTGGCCGCGTACATCGCCGCCAGCGGGCTGACGTATTGCATCGGCGACTGATTCGACGGCCCGCTTCCGTTGGGAACGTAGCGCGTGTCGTCATCATCCCAGCGGTGATTGTTGAACGGCAGCCAGCTTGCGTCGGGGTTTACCTGCAATCCCCCGCGGATGAAATTCGTCCGCCACACGCACGGGCCGCACAATTTGCCCGGCAGCGTGAAGTCCATCAGCTTGCGCAGCACGACCACTTTGTGCGGATCGTCGAACATCCCGATGAACCAGTTGATCGACGCCTCGGTCGTGCACAGATAAAACGTCTGGCCATTGGCCGGGTTCTTCAGCTTCTTAAACCGCATCGGATGATCCGCATCAAACGGCGGCGTATACAGCAGGTCATCCGATCCGCCCGAAAGCTTGCGGAAATCTGCCGTCAGTTCCGTGTGGGGCGGAGGATTGCGCGACAAATCAATCGCGGCGGCGATTTTCTTCAGCGCCGCCGCCTGATCGCCGGCCAAAGCCCATCGACCCGACACCAGCGGATCAATTTGCGCCACAAACGCGCCGATGGCATCCGATTGCTGCGCGTCGGTCATTTTCGCCGCGAACTGCTTCTGCACCTCCGCCAATCGCGCGTTAAAGAAAACCGCCCCCAGTTGCGCCGGCGTCACGTCCAGGCCCATTTTCCCGGCCAGATCGGCGAGATGCGCCGCAAGCTGCGCATCCGTCTGCGCCGCCACGCGCTGCGTCCACAAATCACCCGCCGCCTTCACCACCGGCGGCGGCAACTGGGCAAGGCCCTTTTTCAAATCGGTGTAAATCTCGCTATCCAGTTCCGCATCCCCATGCAGGGCCGGCCAGCGCGTGCAGACCGCCGCGAGCAGCGCGGGCGGACCTCCCGCCGCGGCGTATTGCCGCAACTGATCGGGGTCCTTGGTCGCAAACGCATCCAGAACCGCGTTCACTTTCGCCTGCGCGTCACTCACTCCCGCATCCGGCCAACCCGAAACTGGACCACCCACAGTCCCAAGCTCTCCCTGCAATTTCACCCACGTCGCCTGCTGCTGGGGATACGCGGCCGACTTCAATTGTGCATTCGCATCATTCACCGCCTGGAACTGGGCCGCCACGCGCAACGCCGCGTCGTGCGCCGCCGACGCCCGCGACGTAAAATCGCTGACCGCCGCCGCGTCATCCCCCGGTTGATTGACGGCCGCCTGCGTCAGACTTCCCATCGCGCTTTTAATCTGCGCCGCATAAATCGCCGCGATGCGCGGATCGCCTCCCGACCCCAGGGCCGGATCAGCCGGATACGCGGCATCCACGCGCTGCAAGGCATGAATGACCGCCGCAAGTTTCACCAGCGACTTTTCCGGATCGCTCTCTTTCGACGCGGCCTGCCAATCCGCAAATCCCGCCGCGACGGCCGGATGCTTGAATGAGGTTTTCTGCGCCTTGGCCAGCGCCGCCGTCACCGCCGCCTGGCGCATGGCGCGGATCTTCTTGATGACATCCTGTTTGCTCTTGGTCACGTCGTCCACGGTCCGCGCCGGGGCCAGGGGCAGATTTCGGGCCTGCACGACATCCCCTTCAAAATCGTGCAAATCGGGCGCGAGATCGCGCATCTGCACCGACAATTGCCCAAAATCGCCCGTCTCCTTGTCGATATCGTTCTGCGCCGACTGCTGTGCCGCCTGAATCTGAATCGCCACCTGCGGATCGATATCCGGCACCGGCGGCGGGGGGGGCGGTCCCTTCACGACCGGGGCCGTAGCCGGCAATGTCGCCGGCGCGATTGCCTGCACGGGCGGCGCGGCCGGCTGCGTCGTTACGGGACGAATATCTTTTACGATCGTCGTCATGCCCGATTCGATGTGCTGCCGCTGCGTGTAGGCGACATACGCGGCCGCCCCGATCGCGCCGACGACCGCCACCGCCGCCACGCGCTTGAGAACTCCCGCCGCCCCCATTCCCGGCTTCACCCGGATCGGGTCCAACTCGCGCTGGAATTGCTCCAGCGTCATGGCCACAGGATCACCCTTGGGGGCCAGCAGCCGGTTGCACCAGGCCAGCCACTTGCCGCCATTGGGGCCGATCGCTTCCCAATGCTTTTCGCTGCGCAGCGGCCAGAAATACTCTTGGTAGGCCTGCCCCGCGACGAGTTCAAAAATGATCCGGCCCAGTGCCCGCCGATCCACGCTGGAGTCTTCCACCGCCGGCGAATCCTGTGTCGCCGGATCGGTCACCGCCACCTCCGCCTTGGCCAGGTTGGCGTCGGTCAACAGAATGTTGGTGAGCTTCAGGTTCCCATGCGGCCGGCCCCAGAGTGATTGCACCTGCAGCGCCGCCAGGGCGATCTGGTCGGTCAGTTTGAGCAACTGCGCCGACGTGATCGGCGACTTGCGTTCAAATACGCGCTCCGCAGACGACGGGAAAAACCGCGTGATGTAATACGATCCGCCCGTCGGCAGCTTGCCGATCTCGATGATCGGCGCCCAGCACGGCGCGTTGGCCGCCGTCATCCCCTTCTGCAAATCCGCCGCCAGCCGCAGGGATGTGGCCTTCGGCCCCTTAAGCAGCTTGATGACGAACTGCTCCGGCGCCCCTTCACCCTTGCGAGCCGTGAATACATGTCCCGCCGGATCGAGCTGCTTGACCTTGTCGTATGCCCCGAAATCGCCCATGAGCGCGTAGTATAACGACAATCTCCGGCAATGCCCGCTGGTGTGCGACTAAATGAACGCCGAGACTCAGAGACGCCGACGAAGACAATGCGGAGAACTCAATTCAAATTGTGTTTCTGAATTGCATTTCTCGGCGTCTTGGCGTCTCGGCGTTCATTTTTCCGCCCCCCGACCTACGGCGTTCCCACCGCCACAAACTTCACGCATATCGGACCATGCACCGTCGGCACCGGCTGTCCCACCGGCGTCAGTTTCCCCGTCGCCTGGTCAATGGCGAACAGCACCAGCGTGTCCGAGTTCTGGTTGGCCAGCAGCATGTACCGGCCGGTTGGCTCGATGCGGAAATTCCGCGGCGTCTTGCCCAGCGAATCCTGATATCCCACCAGCGTCAATTGCCCGCTCTGCGGGTCGATGGAGAAGATCGTCAGGTAATTGGTTGTCAGCCGATTCGAGGCATACAAAAACCGCCCGCTCGGATCGATCTGCACTTCGGCTGACGTGTTTCCCTTCACGTCGTCCTTCAGCAACTTCACCGACTGAACCTGCCGCAGCGTTCCCGCCGTCGCGTCGAACGCGAAACAGATCACCGTCGCCCCCATCTCGTTGATCTGGTAGACGAACCTGCCGTTGGGGCTGAACGTCAGATGCCGCGGCCCCGACCCCGCCGGCACGCTCACCGACGGCGGATCATTGGGCGTCAGCTTTCCCGCGGCGGCGTCGAACTTGTAGATAAATAATTTGTCCGCCCCCAGATCGCAGGTGATGGCGAAATTGCCCGCGGGGTCGCAATTGATCGAGTGCGTATACGCATGGGTCTGCCGCACCGGATCTACGCTCGACCCGGTTTCATGCACGACGCACGACGCCGGCGATAGCTTCCCGCTCGCGTCGATTGGCAATACCGTCGCCGTCGCCGCGGCATAATTCGCCGCCAGCACATTCCTCCCCGATGGGTCCACCGTTACAAACGCCGCCTCGTCCCCCTCGGATGATTGTTGATTGATCGGAGTCAGTTTGCCGCTCACCGCGTCAATGGCAAACCCCTCCACGCCGCCTGCGCTTCCCGGCGGCGCATCGGTGGCCACCCCCGCGTACAAAAACTTCTGGTTGGGCGCAATCGCCAGAAAATCCGGCCCATGAGCCGGCGCGGCAATCCCCGCCGGCGTCAGCGTCCCCGCGTCGGCATCCAGCTTAAACAGCCCGATCCCGTCGGTGCTGGTGTTGCCGATGTAGGCCCAATACTGGTGCGGCCCGGGCCCGCCCAGCGGGGCTGATTGAGCGGAGGCTGTTTTGCATGTGATCATTGGCAGGGCGATTGACATGATCAAAATACAAGGACATGAGAGAAGCCGCTTCAGACCTGTTCGCTGCGCCATTCAATTCCTCCGCCAAAAAAGGTGGACCGCCGTTCCCCCTTAGTTCTAATATGCAATCGCGGAGAATGCCACTGGGAAGGCAAGGCATTTCGATTCGACTTTCTCGATCCGCCATTTTTCTCAGGTGCGCGAAAGACGCGGGTGGATACATCTTCCCCCGCCCCCGGTATTTCCGGGGGAGGGCTGGGGAGGGGGCTTTTTCCGCTACGGCTGCAAACCCTGCTCCGCGTTCCAACGACCCTCGCCGGCCAACCCCCTCCTCAATCCTCCCCCGGCGTACCGGGGGCGGAGGTGAAACGGTAGCGGGCCCGGACATGAAGTTGGCGGTTCGATTTTGCTTTCTTCCGGGCGTCCCTTCAGCGCCCTTCCATCCCCACGGTATAATCCATCAGCAGAGGGAATTCCCCAGGAGACCCATGAAGGCATTGCTTCTCGTCGATAAAAAACGCTTTGAATTCACCGAGTTCCCGGTCCCCGAAATCGGCCCGGACGACCTCCTTGTTCGCGTCAAAGCCTGCGGCATCTGCGGCAGCGACGTGCACGGTTACGACGGCAGCACCGGCCGGCGCATCCCGCCTATTGTCATGGGCCACGAAGCGGCCGGCATGATCGAGCAGGTCGGCTCAGGCGTGACCGCGTTCGCGGCCGGCGATCGCATTACCTTCGACTCCACCGTCTATTGCGGCAAATGCGCCTTCTGCCGAGCCGGCCGGATCAACCTGTGCGATAACCGCCGCGTGCTGGGCGTCTCCTGCGCCGACTATCGCCGCCACGGATGCTTTGCTGAATACGTCACGGTCCCGTCATATATCGCCTACCGCTTACCGGATGGGCTGAGCTTTGAACATGCCGCCATGGTCGAAGCCGTTTCCATTGCGTTGCACGCGGTGAATCGAGCCAAGCCCGCCCTCGGCGATAGCGTTGTTGTCGTCGGCGCGGGAATGATCGGCCAGCTTACCGTCCAGGCCCTTCGCGCCGCCGGCTGTGGAACGCTTATCGCCATCGACCTGGACGACACGCGCCTGCAAAAAGCAAACCGCTTCGGCGCGGATCACGTCTTGAATGCAGCCGCCCCCGACCTGGGCAAAACGATTGCCGGTTTGACCGGCGGCGCCGGCGCGCGCTCGGTTTTCGAGGCGGTCGGCTCGGCCCCATCCCTGCAAACCGCCATCGCCGCCGCCGCGAAAGGGGCGACCGTCACTCTCGTCGGCAACATCTCCCCGCAGGTTCCCATGCCATTGCAGGCAATCGTCACCCGCGAGCTCACGCTGCTCGGCTCGTGCGCCTCCTGCGGCGAATATCCCGCCTGCCTGGAATTGATGAGCCGCGGTAAGATCGACGTGCAGTCGCTTCTCAGCGCCGTCGCCCCGCTGGAGCAAGGCCCGCAATGGTTCACCCGCCTGCACGCGCAGGAACCGGGCCTCATGAAAGTCATTTTAGCGCCCTGAAAAAAAGGGGAGAATTTGTGAACGTGATCAAAACCGGTCTGATTGGCTGCGGCAAAGTCGCCGAAATCCACGCCGCCGCGCTGAAGGCGCTGCCCCAATCGCAATTCACGGCCGTCTGCGGCACCAAGCCCGAGCGCACGCGCGCCTTCGCCGCGCGTTACGGCGTGCAACCGTACGACAACCTGCCCAAAATGCTTGCCGAATCGGGAGTGCAGGCCGTCTGCATTTGCACGCCGCATCCGCGCCACGCCGACCCGGCTGTGCTGTGCGCCGCGGCAGGCGTGCATGTCCTGATCGAAAAACCCCTCGCCTCGTCGCTGGCCGATTGCGATCGCATCATCGCCGCCGCCAACGCCAGCGGCATTACCCTGGGCGTCTTTTGCCAGCGCCGCTTTTACGAGCCGTGCCAGCGAATTCGCCGGGCCATCGACGACGGCAAGATCGGCCACCCCGTCCTCGCCTCCGTCACGCTCTATGGCTGGCGCGACCAGAAATACTACGCCAGCGACCCCTGGCGCGGCTCCTGGGCCGGCGAAGGCGGCGGCGTCCTGGTCAACCAGGCCCCGCACCAACTCGATTTGCTCTCCTGGTACATGGGCCCCATCGCCGAACTTTCCGGCTACTGGGCCAATCTCAATCATCCGTACATTGAAGTCGAAGACACTGCCGTCGCCATCGTCCGCTTCCAGAGCGGCGCGCTCGGCCAGATCACGGTGAGCAATTCCCAAAACCCCGCCCTCTTTGGCAAGGTCCTCGTTCACGGCAGCAATGGCGCTTCCATCGGCGTGCAAACCGACGGCGGCGCTATGTTCATCGCCGGAGTCTCGAATATTACTGAGCCGCCCTACAACGACATCTGGACCATTCCCGGCGAAGAACATCTCCGCACCGTCTGGCAAAAAGAAGACGCCGATTTTTTCAAAACAATTGACCCCATCGCCCACTATCATTCGCGCCAGATCGCGGATTTCCTCGATGCCATCGCCCAAAAGCGCGACCCGCTCATCACGGGCCGCGCGGCGCGGCGGACCGTCGAACTCTTTACGGCCATCTACCGATCACAGCGAGATCGAACGCCGATTGCGTTTCCGTTGGCGGCTGAGCATTAAAAATTGCAGTGTTTTCACTTCAACGGGCGCGTTACAATTGGAGCCATGGAAACTGATCTGCTTTCGCGAATCACCATTGATCCAGGCAAATGCGGGGGCAAACCGTGCATTCGTGGCAAGCGTATTCGCGTGACTGACATTCTGGAACTTTTGGGGGCGGGAGCATCGCAGGACGAGATCCTTCGCGATTATTCGTTTCTTGAGCGAGAGGATATCCTCGCCGCATTGTCTTATGCGGCTAAGCAGACGGACCACGTGGTCCTCACGTGATGAAGTTCCTTATCGATAACCAGCTTCCGCGATCGTTGGCCGCTTACCTCGTCCGGCGGGGGCATGAATGCAACCATGTTTTCGATATTGGGCTGGACGAAGCCGATGATGTCGAGCTATGGTCACACTGCGCCCGCGAACAGAGCATATTGGTAAGCAAAGATGAAGATTTCATCTACCTTGCCGCGCGACCTGGCGACGCCGGCAGGTTGGTATGGGTTCGATTGGGGAACTGCCGCAATGCGGCGCTCATCGAAGGTTTCGACCGCGTTCATGATGCGTTGGTTTTGGCATTTGAGAGTGGCCAACAGATAGTGGAAGTTCGATAGCCCACGGCCAGACCCGCGCGCGATTTTCCGTGGCCCAACAAAACTACAGCCTCGACCAGGCCATTGCCGTACGGGATCATCAATACGACGGCATCCATAAGCAAGATTTGTAGGGTGGGCATCGCCCACCGTCTCTGCGAAGC
>JBEKYH010000180.1:0-8967 GCA_049511115.1 Tepidisphaeraceae bacterium
GCCTTTATGCCGCGAAGAGCGATGGCGACATGGTCTGCCCCGCGCACCAGGGTCTGGGCCCATCGGCCGTAGCATTTGCGAAGCACGAGGTAATTCGCTTCACGCCGCGCCTGCGTTGAATCGCCGCCACCGCTGGCGCCCCCGATGTGCGTGGCGCGGCCGGCCGGATCGTAATGCCGCGAAAAGTGGGCCTTTTTCAGCCGATAACAGAATTCGACGTCCTCCCCGTAGAAGAAGAATTCCTCGTCGAGCGGGCCGGTTTTGGCCAGCGCCGCGGCGCGAATGAAAAGGAACGCGCCGCCAAGCCAGTCCACGTCGCGCTTCACCGTGCCCCGGTGCCAATCCGGGTCTTCAATATTCGCCCAGGCAAACAACGACGGCAAAAGCCACGGAAGGCCCAACGCGGAAACTGCCGACCGCAGCGGCGTGGGAAATCTCCGCGCAACCGTTTGCAGGGAGCCATCCGGATTTTGCAGGGCGCAGCTCATCGCGCCGATGGCGAGGTTGGATTCCATCACGCTCACACATCGTTGCAGCACACCAGGGTGCAGCACGCAATCGCTGTTGAGAACCAGAAAATAATCGGTCTCGCCCAAATTTTCGATCCCGCGATTACTGCCGTAGGCGAACCCGCCATTGCGCGACAGCGGAAGCACGCTCGCCCACGCGGACCAGCCGTTTGTTTCGATTTCCGTAGCGATCCGCGAGACTGAATCGTCGTTGGAAAAATTATCGACGACCACCGCGCGCAAGCCGCAATTGCAATTCTTCGCCAACGATTCGATCTCCCCCGCCACTGAGCGGAGGCACCCCACCGTCAGTTCAGGTGTCTTATAGTTGAGGATGACGATACCCAGATTCATTGAATTGCCGGGGCAGCGGGGATTTGTATGGGCCGATTCGATTGCGGCGCGGCGGAAACTGTGACCTTCTGCTGCACCACGCGAATCGTCACCGCGGACAAGCCGCTCAGTCCGCCGCAGGCCATCATAAACATCGGATTGACCATGGCGTTGAGCAGGCAGTCCCACATGTGCAAGGTAACGATCACCGCCAGCACCACCGCCGGCGCCGCCGCGGGATGCGTCCAGTACCGCAGCGGCAATCGTCGCATAAGGATCAGCAACGGCATGAGCAACGTCAGCAGCAGCGAGACCAGACCAACCAAGCCGGTTTTTCCGTAGGCGATAATCCATTGCTGGTCCGGGACGGCCATTCGGCCCGACACATCCAACGATTCAAACCGGCTCCACCCGCCCCACCCGAAAATCGGGCTTTGCGCGGCGCGGGCGGCGAGAACGTCTTCGTTGTGCAGCCGAAAGGCAAGCGACGCCGCACGATCCTCATTGATTTTTTCCGCGAGGCGCACCATTTGGTCGCCCGCCCACAGATTGTTGGCCCGGAGGTAGATGTAAACTGGAGGAACGAAAACGAGCGCGAAAAGCACCGCCCGAGCCAACGGTCGCCAGAAATATTTGACCGCCGTCAGGACGGCAATGCCCACGGTCATGAGCGCCGCCGCTTCCAGGGCGCGGCAGAGAACAACCGTGACAAACAACACAATCACCCAAAAGGTCGCCGCCATGTGCCAGCGGTGTTTGAAGGTTCCACACAGCCACAACCACCAGGCCGTCAGCGCGGTGGAAATCATCCACACACCCAGGGCGATGCCGTGCTGCATGAAAACAATCGGCCTATACCCGCCAAATCGCTGGGTCTGCGCGAAGGCGTGCTGCGCAAACCCATAAAGCTGGTAATGCAGTTGCGGACTCATGCGCACTTCCCAGAGGCAAAAGGGAACGTAAATAAGCCCGCCGAGTATAAAGCCAAAGGCCAGGTCACGAAGGCCGTCCAGGTCGGTGAAATAAATGCGCCCGATCAGATATCCGCCACCCCACAAGTAAAACTGATTCACCGCCGCGTTGGCCCCATCGTACGGACCAAGATCATTGTGCATCGAGGAGAAGAAGGGGCAGATCAAATAGACCAGCATGGGAACGTCCCAAATCCTGGGACGCAGCGCCAGCACGCGGTCGGTGTCGAATAGAAGCGCGGCCAGAAGAACGCACAGGGGAGTGGCCGATAGTTTGCTGTATTCGGTCATGCCGTGGACATTGAACGCTTTCATGGGGAGGAAGAACCAGCCCCAGATGAAGGAATAGATCACGGCCTGGCGAGGGGGAAAGAGCCAGAAGAGCGCCAGCACCACCGCCGGCAGCGTGAACATCACGAGATAGCCGAGCGGTGTGAATGGCGTCAGGGTGTCCATGTCGGATGAATTATAATCCCAGAAGGATGCCGCGGCCGAAACCGCGGCTTTGCCAGAAGTCCCGTTAGATACTCATAATATCGGCCTGGAGACGCGCAGCCATGACCGCTGAGGAGTTTGGACAGGCCCTGGTGCAACTGGGATGCAAAGTCCCCGCGGGAGGAATCAGCCCCCCGCGGACGCTGGTTTTCTTCGGGGATGCGCCGGGCGATGACCTTCTTTGCACGACCGTCCTGCGCGAGTTGAAGCGGCGCTGCCACGCCGATGTCTGGATGGCCACGCGGCATCCAGAATTATTTGCCCGCAACGGCGATGTAGACCAGTTGGTGGCTCCCCAGGAACCGCTGATGCGTTACCTGCAGCAAATTGGCACGCGCATCGTCGTGCCGCGCTATGCCCCGCACGATTGGCAGAACGATCAGGACCCGATCCCCAAGGCTCATATCCTGGCCATTATGTGTGCTGCCGCCGGTGTCACGGGGCCGGTTACATTGCGACCGTATCTGGAGCTATCCCCTGATGACAAGGCCTATGGCCGATTTGGCGAGAAGCAGATCGCCGTGCAGACCAGCGGGATGGGGGCGCGGTTTGCGATGCGCAATAAGGAGTGGCTGCCGGAAAGATTTGCGGAAGTGGCGGCGGCGCTCAGACCGGAATACACAGTGGTCCAGCTAGGCGCGGCCTCAGACCCGCCATTGGTCGGAGCAGTCGATCTTCGCGGCAAGACATCATCGCGGCAGGCGGCGGGTGTGATATGGAATTCCCTTGCTTTCGTCGGATTGGTGGGGTTTTTGATGCATTTGGCTCGCGCGGTGGGACGCCGCTCGGTGATCGTCTATGGCGGGCGCGAGCAACCGTGGCAATCGGGGTATGCGTGCAACGAGAATGTCACACGCCAGCCGGCTTGCTCGCCCTGCTGGAGGTGGAATACCTGCGGGCACGATCATGAATGTATGACGGGAATTGGAAGCGAATTGGTGACCAGAGCCGTGGGTAATTGTGTTGCGAGGTTCGCGGAACCGCTTATCACAGAGACATTAACGATCGCGCCGCCGCCGTGACGCAACAAAACTGGTCCTCAACCGGCCATGACGGCGGCGGCGCGAAACCCAATTGCTACGAAAAAACCGAGGCGATTTCCGATACCTTCCGTGGATTTGCGCGCACTACTTATAAGACTTGCCAGCGCGCTCACTTTATCACATGAATGCGAAATTGCCAAGTATTTAAGATAGGATATCTGTGTTTTATTTGCTTGCGGCGGGTCCGGATATGACTTTTTTAATTGCAATCAGGGGTGGGCAGGGACATATTGTCAGGGGTGGGGGTCGCATTCGCCGCGGCAGGTTGCTGCGATCCATGATCGCGGCGCATGGGGAGTCGCCTATTGCCTTATACTGAAGCGAGTTACGAGATTACCGGGGCGGATTCGGCGTTGCCACAGGTGACGCCGACGAGAGACGTACCGCGCCTTGTAGACTCCAGGGCGTCCGATGCGGCGCACCGCCTGCCAACGATTCAACTATATGGTGTGCGGCTCCACGCCGTCACAGAACAGCAGACCATCGACCATATCCTGCGCGGTCTGGGTGCCGGGCGCGGCGGCGTGGTGATGACGCCGAATCTTGACCACATGCGCCGCTGCATCAAGGATTTAAGCTTCAGCGCCATGCTCGATGAAGCGGAATTGGTCATAGCCGACGGCATGCCCTTGGTCTGGGCGAGCCGGTTGCAGGGAACCCCCCTGCCGCAGCGCGTCGCCGGTTCGGATTTGATCACCAGCCTCAGCGGCGCGGCGGCCCTGCGCGGGCGATCGGTTTTTCTTTTGGGTGGATTGCCCGGCACCGCGCAGGCCGCCGCCGCAAAACTGCGCGGCCAGTTTCCGGCGCTCAATGTCGTCGGCCACCACTGCCCGCCATTGGGTTTTGAGAACGATCCGGTCCAGATGGAATTGATCGTCTCCAAGCTCGCCGCGGCACAGCCCGATATCGTTTACGTCGCCCTCGGCTCGCCCAAGCAGGAGCGGCTGATCGCCATGCTGCGGCTCGTGGTGCCCGGGGCCTGGTGGCTTGGCGTCGGCATGAGTTTCAGCTTTCTCGCCGGCGATGTCCGGCGCGCGCCTGGCTGGATGAGAAATACCGGACTGGAATGGGTGCATCGCCTTGGTCAGGAACCGCGCCGGCTCTTTAAGCGATACATCGTCTTTGGCATTCCCTTCGGCATAAAACTGCTCGCCGAGTCGTCCCTGCGCGGAGTCACAACAGGTCTTAGAAAGCCGGCGCCCGCACTACAACTTTCTCCCTCCCCATGTACGCAGGGGGAGGGCTGGGGCGAGGGTTCTTCGGCGATGCCAAGAGTCGTCGCCTCATCCCAATTTAGCGCGACGCCATCAGTCCCCACTTCGATCGCAAAAACCACCGGTACCTCCGCACTGTCCCTTTCCCGTCTGCGCGGCCTCGTCCTGTTGAGCGCCTCAGCTTCGCGAACTCCCCTCACCGCCGCCGCCGGGCGGAGCAGCCTCGATCTCCCGATTGCCCGCGGCGAAACCGTCCTCCATCAATGGCTTGCCCAGTTCCGGAATTTGGCGAGCGAATTAGGTTTGGATCCGCTACCCGTGCGCGTCCTCCTGTCGCGCAATTCCATGGCCCCGCGGAGCGCCACCAGCGCTAGTCACGTAAGCGTCGAACGCGATTTATCGGACCATCGCGGCGATGGCGCATTACTGGCAAAGCTGGCCGGCGAATACGATGATGAGGATTTGCTTCTCGTCGCCACTACTGAGCAGGTCGTCCTCGGTGACCTGGGGCCGCCGATCCGCTCGGCGTCGCGCGATGGCGTAATGGTAAACCTCATCAGCCATGAGCAGTCGATTCCAGGCGGATTGATCTTGATGAGTTGTGCGGCCCTGCGTTTGATTCCTACCGACCGGATCGTCGATATCAATGAACAGTTTTTGCCGCAGGTTGCGGCAAAAACTGAGGTCCGTCGTCTAGCCGTGGACGCGCCAGCGGCGCTGCCGGTGCGAACCGTGGACGAGTACATGCGAGCGGTGGCGTGCCTGCGATGCGGCTCACGCAAGCTCACCGACCCATTGGCGGAAACGTGGGCGTCGAGTTTCTCGCTGGTCGAAGCCAGCGCGGAAGTCGACAAAACCGCGCGATTGCATGACTCGGTTATCCTGGCCGGCGGGCGCGTTGATGCGGGCGCGGTGGTTGTCCGGTCGGTCGTCTGCTCCGGCGGGATCGTTCACAAGGATGGTCGGGCGGTTGACCGGATTGTGGTCGCCAGTGAATGAAGGCTCTCCATCCATGAACATGGCGGCGCTTAAGAGTGACCGATTATCTCCCAGCCACCTGGCGGCTGCGCTGGGCATGGCTCTCTTGGCGCTGTGGGCCACGCTGCCTGCGTGGCAGGACATTTTCCTTATCGCGCATAAGGATGAAGAGAATTCGCACATTTTCCTGGTGCCGCTGGTGACGATTTATTTGATCTGGGTGCGCCGCATGCGCCTGCGGCATTGCCGCGTAGCCGGGCGCATGATCGGGCCGCTGATGGCGGCGGCGGGCTGGGGGATCGGTTGTTTTGGGTTTTACCGCGGCGTTCAATCCCTCTGGCATGGCGGCGCTCTGCTGGTCGTGCTGGGATGCGTAACCGCGGTGCTGGGAAAAAATGTGCTGGCACGATTCATCCCCGCCGTCGCAGTGCTGCTATTCCTGATTCCCGTCCCGGTGCGGATTCGCCTCGCCATCGCCTTGCCGCTCGAACACGACACGGCCGTCGTTTCCCAGAAGGCCCTGGAAATCTGCGGCGTGCTCGACACCGAAGTCGTCGGCAACGGCCTGAAAGTCAACCATCATCCCGTCAACATCGCCGAGGCCTGCAATGGCGTGCGCATGGTCTTCGCGCTGGCGCTGGTCAGCTATACCTTCGGTTTTGGCTTGCCTCTTCGCAACAGCGTGCGGCTGCTGATCCTGCTCCTCAGCCCGCTCGCGGCCATCGTCTGCAACGTCGCCCGCGTGCTGCCGACGGTGCTGATGATCGGCTACGCCACGCCCGCTACGGCAGCGCGCTTTCACGAATATGCCGGGTGGCTCATGCTACCCGTGGCGTTTCTTTTACTCTATGGAATCATCGGACTTTTGAAGTGGGCGATGATTCCCGTCACCCGTTACACGCTGGCATCGCAGTCAACGCCGTGAGGGAATTTTGGCCGCCAATCGCAATACACTCTCCGCTGTCCTGACGCCTCCGGCGCTCTGCCTGGTGCTGCTGTGCGCCCTGGCCGCGGAGGCGCGCTCCCGCGTCCAGCCGTCCGATGCGGAGCCGTTCCATGCGCGAGCCGCGGCGGCAATCAATGCGATTCCGGCGGTGATGTCCAACGGCGAATGGGTCAGCGAGGAAGAGGACGAGCCGCCGGCGGCAACGGCGCTTCTGCGCCCCAACGCCGTCCTGAGCCGGCGTTACCTGAAGCGCTTGCCCGACGGGCGGATACTATCCTGCGGCGTGCTGATCGTGCAATGCAAGGACGCCCGCGACATGCAGGGCCACTACCCGCCGCGCTGTTACCCGGCCAATGGAGCACAAATGCTCCAGAGCGTGCCGAGGACGTGGACCATCGCCGGCACGGAAATCGCCGGAATGGAGTATAATTTCAAACAACTCACCGAGGGGCGAAATCAGGAGCTTGTGGTCTATAATTTCTTTGTAATTCCCGAAATTCCCGGGTTGCCCGCCCGGGCGGTACGGGGCATATGCCCGGACATCACGTCGGTGTACCAATCGGGCGAGGATTATCAGCGGCGATATTACGGCGCGGCCCAGTTTCAATTTGTCTTCCCCAATGAACTGAGCCGGCCGATAAGAGATGAGATTCTCGCGGAATTGCTGGGGCCCAATATGAACGTGGTAAGGACCTTGATGAACCAGCCCGGCCAGTAACGACACGCAATAAGTAACGACACGCAATGAGCAATGAGATTCAAATTGTCGCCGATTCCAACCCGCTGGCTTCCGCGGAATTGACGCCGCACAGGCCTGGGCACCACGCCGCGCATCAGAACGCGCTCTGGAAGATTCATCGCCTTTTGCGCGGGCGATATCCCCTGGCGATCGTGCTGGCGGCCATTTTCGCCACTGGCGGGGCTATTCTGGGATGGCGCAGCCGCCGCCCCATGTATCCGAGCACCGCGTCGATCCAGATCAAGAGCACCGTCCCCGACTCTGAGCGCCTGGCCCACCCGGACATGGTGCTGCCCGATTATTCGTCCTTCATCAAAGCCCAGCTTCTGGGCCTGACCAGCCCGGACGTGATTCGCAGCGCCCTGCAGAAACCGCAATGGCGGGCCATTCATCCCGGTCCCGGCGGCGAAGCTGAGATCGTGGCGTTTTCCAATAATCTGGATGTCACGCAGGACCCGCCGGCCTCGGATTTAATCAAAGTGATTTACACCGATACCAATCCAGCCGCCGCCAAGGCAGGCGTGGACTGTCTCTGCCAGGCGTATCTGGAGTGGTATCAAAGTCACGACCCGACCGGCAACGGCAACAAGCTGCGGCTTTTGGAGCACGATCGCGATTCGCTCAGCGAGCAGTTGGCCACGCTCAAATATCAGCTTGATCAGCTTGCCGAGCCGTACGGAGGAACCTACGACTTGCAGACCTATTTGCAGGGGCAATTTGAAGAGTTAAACAAGCGCGAATCCGACGTCGCCGACGCCAAATTGCAGGTCGAGCGCGTCGAGGCGGCGCTGAAGGAGCAAGCCGCCACGACCCAACCGGCTAATGGGCAGTTACCTCTGGCCGCCATGCGCACCGCGCCGGAGATCGCTCAAACCGATGGCACCATGCGCGATCTGCTGGCCAAGCGCGAAACCATGATGGAAGAGGTGCGCCGCCTGCAAGGCCAATACGGCCCTAACAGCACCGCCCTGCAGCGGGCGAGTTCCGACCTGGATTTGCTGAACTTCGAGATCGAGCAATACGTCAAGGAGTGCAACGAGATCCCCCGCACCCAGATGCTCATCGACGGCCAGCCCGCTCCAGCGCAGACTGACGCCGACCTGATCCGCGCCAAGGATGCGCTTGCGCGCATCACAACCGCCGCGACGGAGCAGAGCGAGAAGGTCAAGAAAACCGGCCTGCTCTATCAGCAGATTCAGACCAGCAAGGAAAAAATCGCCCAATTGCAGAGCGCGTATGACGCCAAGGTTTCGGCGCTGAATGATCTGGAATCGCAGGTGAACCTGGAGACCGACCAGGTGCACGTGCTGGTTCCCGCCGACCTGCCGGCCGAGCCGGTGGATCGCCGCTGGATGCTCGCCGGGGCCGGGGCGTTCGGGGCGGCTCTGATACCCACGGCGCTGTTGATGCTGGTCGGCCTGTTCGATCACCGCTACCGATTCAGCGACGAAACCGAGGCACGGTCCACGGGCGTTCCGCTCCTGGGAATACTGCCGGCTCTGCCCGAACTGATGGTGGACAACAAGGCCGGGCCGACCGACCCCGAGCAGGCGGCTATCGCCGCGCATTGCGTGCATCAAGTGCGCACGCTTCTTCAGATCAATGGCCCGCAGCGCCGCGTCTACACCGTTACCAGCGCCAGCAGCGGCGACGGAAAAACCAGCCTCGTCTTATCACTGGGATTATCCTTCGCCGCCAGCGGCAGCCGCACGCTCCTGATCGACGCCGACCTCATCGGA
>JBEKYH010000181.1:0-8900 GCA_049511115.1 Tepidisphaeraceae bacterium
CAGCCGCGACGACGCCATCCATGCTGCTCAACGCTTGCTCGACCGGATTATTTTCATGGCCTTCTGTCAGGATCGGGGGCTGCTGCCGTCAAAGCTAATTGAAGACACATTTCGGAATGTTCCGCCGCTTGCCCGCGCCAGGAATCCGCGCTGGCGAAAATTCTTGGAGGCCTTTCGCGCGATTGATGAGGGGCATCCGCGCCTGACTCTTCCTTGCGGCCTTGAGGGTAGTCTCTTTGCCTTTGACCCGCTCGTCGACGAATTGGATTTAGACGACCGTTGGGCCGAAATCTTAAAGCAGGTCGGCGATTTCGACTTCCACGAAGGCCAAATCGACATCGACCACCTCGGCCATGCCTTTGATCAGAGCGCCAGGCAACTGAAACTGCTGCGCCAAGCCGTTGAGGTGGATGACCGCGCCCACGGCGGCGCTTCCCGGCAGGCGATTCTGGAAGCAGTCGACTCGCTCCCGAAATGAGTTTCGAGGGGGTGCAGCTTACCTACTCCTCAAGTTCTTCGCGTCTTCGCGGTGGAACTTCTTTTTTAATTACGGACCAGAGAGCTGTTTGCTCGCCGTTTTCCTCACCGCTAAGCTTCCCCTATGTCCCTTTCCGGCCTCCTCGGCTCGCGCGGCTCTCTGGGGCTGGCGGCTATCCTGGTGTTTTTTGCGACGGTTGCATTTTATGCGGCGGATGCGACGCCGGTAGTTATCTGGGTGGCGCTGAGCCAGGGGGGCATCGCGGTTCTCTGGACGGTGGGGGCATCGGCGAGCGGGGCGGTTCTTTTGCGGTTTCTGGGCGTTGAAACCAATCGCGGATTATTTTTCGCCACGGCGGCGGCGCTGGGACTGGGGCTGTTTAGTCTGGCGGCTCTGGGACTGGGATTGGCGGGAAAACTCAGTCAAATTACGACGATTCTTCTGCCTGTTCCAGGGCTTGTGGCGGGGTTTGTTCAATTCGCGCGCGCTCAACCTTGGCGGAAATGGACGTTGGCCGATTTGGGGCTGTGGCTTGCCAAACCCGCCGGCTCTTCCTGGCTGTGGCTGGTTCCCATCGTGTTTCTCGCCATGGCTGTGGTGGGGGCCTGCATCATGCCGGGGACGTTGTGGCGGCCCGATGATCCGCATCCTTACGATGTGCTCAGCTATCACCTGCAGGTGCCGCGCCAGTGGTACGAACTGGGCCGCATCGTGCCGCTGGGCAATAACGTCTTTTCATTTTTCCCGTTCAATGCCGAGATGCAGGACCTGCTCGTCATGAACCTGTGCGGCGGGCCGTGGAAGGGGATGTACGTCACGCAGTTTCTCAGCCTGATGTACGCGGTGCTGATGGTGGTCGCCATCGCCGGTGCAAGAAGTGAGGGCAAATCCAGCATATTCCCGGCGGCGCTGGCGGGGATTATTCCCTGGGTCGTCATGCTCTCCTGCGTGGCTTATGTGGAAACGCTCATGCTGTTATTCACTGCGCTGGCGTTTATCTGGGCCATCCGATGGATGGGCGGGGAGGGCATGGCGATTGATCGTGACGCGGGGCGAAGAACCCTCACCCCAACCCTCTCCCTGAGTACAGGGAGAGGGGGGAAGAGTTCTGGGCCGCCACAATCAGGAGTTACATCGGACAGTGATGGGGGCGATTCATGGAAGTCGGCGGCACTTGCGGGCGTTTTTGCGGGTTTTGCGTGTGGGGTGAAACTGACGTGCGTTCCCATGGTTGCAGTGGCAATTCCGGCGGCGCTGATTGCAGCGATTCTGTTTTGTCGCGGCGCTGATCGCCCAAAGTGCGAGCACTGCCTGCGAGATATAATTGTGTTCAGTATCGTCGCAATGATCGTGCTATTGCCGTGGCTCATCCGCAATTTCGCCTGGGCGGGAAATCCGATTTTCCCCCTGGCGATGAATATCCTGGGCAGCGGCGGATTTTCGGCGGGTCAGGTAGACCGCTTCGTCGCGGCGCACAGCCCGCGTGCGGATCAGCTTGGTCTGGTCGCGCGCCTTTCCGCCGTGCGATCGGAAATCCTCACCCACTGGCAATATGGCTTTGTGCTCATTCCGTTGGCGATCATCGTGAGCATCAAACGATGGAAGCGCCCGCGCGTGCTTTTCCTGCTGTTCGCTTTGGCAATCAACATCATCGTCTGGACTTTCTTCACCCATTTGATCGGGCGGTTTTTCCTTACCTCCGTCCCCATTGCCGCGCTGCTCCTGGGCGAAATGAACTGGGGCCGTTCTGTCTACAGCATGGCGGGGGCGGCGGTCATCTTATTGGCGCAGGCGGTCATATCCGCGGCCTATATCGACGGGCGTCTGGAGAATTTCTGCGAACTGGGGCGAGAGGGTTTGTTTGGCATCCACGACACGAATTTCGTCTTCGCCGAATTGCCGCAGGGCGCCGATCCCGGTCGGCCCATCGCTTTGCTCGGCGACGCCGGGGCGTTTCTCTACCAAATTCCATCGTCGCGACTTCAATATCAGACGGTTTTCGACATTCCCGCGACGGATTCCCAGCCGAAGAATCTTCGCGAGCTCCTGGCCGATTGGTTCGGCCCCGACGCGGCTTCCAAATCAGGCGACTGGCTTATCATCTTGAATCCCTCGGAAATCGAACGCCTCTCTCGCACCTACCGGCACGTGCCGGGGCTGCCGAAGGATTACGCCGGGCCGCGCGATGAGCCGGTACTCCTCGATGGAGCGAAAGTTAATGGAACTGGGCTGTTGCGATCGCCGACGCCATGACTAACTTTCGAGTGAAATCCACCGCATAATGGAGGCATGAGAATCGTAACTGTTACCGAGGGTCGCAGGCGGCTCGGTTACTGGCTCAAGAAAGCGCTGGCTGGTGATGACATCGGGTTTGCAATCAAACGCAAAATCGTCGCGCTTCGACCCGTCAACGTCTGTTCAGATGATTACGCCTTCCAGCAATATGGTCTGACGAAGATTGAGATATACGCCATAGCGCGTCGGGTCGGGAAATCCGTTGCGGCTGAGCGCCGGCGCGGGTCGGTCAAGCGTTTCACGGGGTCGGCCGATGCCCTGCGAGATTGAAACCACCCGGCGATTCCGGACAGCAATCAAGGGACGGGTGTGATGCTCAATCGTGGCGAAAGGCGAAGAACCCTCACCCCAGCCCTCTCCCTGAGTACATGGAGAGGGGGTAAACGGCAGTGTCGCCACAGAGAGGAGTTACACCCTCAAGGGACACGCTCTTTTGTATTCCTTCGCGTCCTCCGCCAGTTCACGGTAGAAAAATCCCTGCTGCAAATCGTGCCGAATCCTGCGAATTATCGCATCCCGCGCGTTGACTGCGCCGCTGCTCGTTGGCAAGATAGGTGCAGATGTGCCGGCAACGGAAGGCCGGCGGATGCGAAGTTTTCGGTTCTGGCCAGGATGGCCTCATTGCCGGAAGCTTTCACCTCGCCTGACTTTCCTTTCCTGCCGCCATTGAATTGCATGTCGAGCTTGACCAGCGCTCACTTTGAGGCGGACGGCGCGGCGGCCATCGCACCAGAGCTTCTTGTCGCCAAACCGCTCCTCAACCGGGCGGCGCTTACTGATGCCGATCTTTTCTCGCGCGCCCGCCACGGCGATGGGGCAGCGTATGCCGTCCTTGCTGCTCGCCATCAGAATTCCCTGTTCAATGTGCTGTTTCGTTTGCTGAATGATTCCGACGAAGCAGCCGTGTTGACGCAGGAAACCTTCAACCGCGGCCTGGCCCGAATCGACGAGGCCGAATCGAACATTCAGCCGTCGATCTGGTTCCTGCGAATAGCAATGAACTTAGGGATAGGCGCGCTGCGAAGGGGCAGGCGTCCCAAGGCACAGCCGATGTCGGCTCGGCAATCCCCCACTGGAGGCGGCGGGGGAGAGGGCGACCAGCGTCTGCTTCTGGAATCCCTCTGTCGCGTCGATGCCGACTATCGCGCTGTTCTGGTCATGCGCGATGTGGCCGGTTTTGAGCATGAGCAGATCGCTGAAATACTCGGTTTGCCTGTCGCCGCGATCAAAAGCCGCCTGTTTCGGGCGCGGCTGGCATTGCGCGATGAATTGCAAGGAAAGCGGTAGCAATTAAGGAACGAGATAAGGATTTTGAATCAGCACCGGATGTACCCATGGCCAACAGCGAAGACATTGAAGCACGCCTCTGTGCGTATATCGAGGGAAGCCTCAGCCCGGCGGAGCAGGCGGAAATTGAACGCCACCTCGAAGCGCACCCGCAGCACCGGCAGATGATACAGGACCTGATCCGCACGCGCGATCTGGTGGGCACGCTGCCGCGCGTGAATGCGCCCGAGGACCTGTGCGACGGGCTGCAAGGGCAGCTTGAGCGCTCCATGCTCCTCGGCGACGGCCTCACTCCCGCGCATAGTGCCAGCCTGAATCCCCGCCCACGACGCCTCTCGCATATGGCGATGATTGGGGTTGTGTGTGTTCTTTCCGTCGGATTCGGCTCGGTCGTCTACTACGTGCTCCGGGCGGCTTTTTATCCGGCGCAGCTTGCGGTTGCCCCTGTGCCTCCTCCTCCGCCGAACACATCTGCCGTGGATGCAACTGGCGCGACTGCAGCTACTGCCGCAAATGTCGCGGCCGCCAGCACGGCGGCGGCGTCGGACGCTTTGGCCATCCCGGCTTCGGATACGACAAACGTCGCCAACGCCTCCGTGGCCATCGCCACGACGCAACCGACCTTTGTTTTTTCCGCAACTCAGCCGTCGGTTGGAGATTCTTCGGCCGCACTTGCCCTGTCCGTTCCCGCGACGGAGCCGACGGCGCTGGCGACGATTCAGCCTGCTACGCAACCGGCCCCCCAGCCCGCCCTGGGCGGATCGGACCTATTTGCGGCGCCTGATGCTCTTTCAAATCCCTTTGGCAATCCGGCAACGCTCCCGAGCGCGTTAGACCTTGGTAACACGCTGGCGACGCCGCTGCTTGCGCCCGTGCAAGGTGTCGCAGCCCCGGCGACCCAGCCGGCGGACGTGCCAGCGATCGTGTTTCCGACAACCGCTCCGGTTGCCGCCGACGCGGATGGGCAGTAACCTATCGGGTCCATGAGCCACCCCGTCACTATCGAAAATGACGCCATCCGCATGCAGGTGTGGCCGCAGTTCGGCGGCAAGGTTTCGTCGATTATCGATAAGGCCGACTCGTTCGAGCTGATGTTCAACTACCCGGCGGAGCTGCCGGAATCGCCATGCTATGACATGCAGTATGGCAATGGCTGGTATGCGGGATGGGATGAATGCTTCCCCGCCGTCGGCCCAAGCAAATATGTGGGGCATCCTTACGACGGCATTGCCGTTCCGGATCATGGCGAGATCTGGGGCATACCCGTTACCAACGCTGTCCCAACGAAGGACGGCATTACGACCGTGTGGCACGGACTGCGGTTTGGATACCGCCTGACGCGCAAGCTTTACCTCGACGGACCGGCCGTGGTTGCGGACTACAATCTGTTTAATCTGGCCCCCTTTGAGTTCCGCTTTGTGTGGGGACTGCATTCGCTGATGTCCCTGGTGCAGCCGGCCACACTGGACTTGGCCACTCATGGGCTGTTCCGCCTCAGCCACGACCATGCCGGGACCGACATTCAGCAACCCTTTGATTGGCCGATCCTTGCCGACGGGACGGACATTTCCAATCTTCCCAAGCTTCCGGCCAAAAAAGGATGGAAAATCTTCTCGGCCGACCGGATAGACGCCCCGCTGGTGGTGCGCTATCCGACGCGCAATCGCACGGTCCGCATCGAATACACGTCCGACGACGGCCTGCCGGCTTATTGGGGTATTTGGATCAATTCCGGCGGTTGGGCCGGGCATCACCATTTCGCAGTTGAGCCGACGACGGGCCGCTTCGACCAGTTAGACCGTTCGATTAAGGACGGTTCCGCCGGCACGGTAGCTCCCATCGGACGCACGTCCTGGACCGCTCGCTGGTCGCTCGCCTAAAGCCAACTCCTGGGAATCGGCCTCAAAACCGCAATATTCAGGTTTTTCGACCCCGAAAAATCGAATCTTACTAACTTTTTCGCGTGGACAGGCTCTAAGATAGTGTAACCAAAGCTCCTCAGCGGAATGATTATGCTGTTGGAGCGTTATGGTGCATGGGAGCGGCGCCCAAGAGCGACCTCCCAGGAGCGAGCCTGTGAGTGAGGATGTGGCGGCAATTGCACCGGTAGCGACTTCTAACCCGGCGGACGAGAAACGATTTTCGCATGGCGGCGTCATTGGTTGGATAGTGGCGCTGGCCTATTTAGCTTTATGTGGAATTTTATATGGGCTTACCTGACACAAAATGAATAAATCGGTCCGCGGCGGGTCCATTATGTGCGGAACCCCTCAGCGTGGCCGGTTTTTTACAAGCCTCTTTCCCTCCCCTGAGCCCCGGACGTCTTCCCCGCGTCCGGGGTCTTTTTTTTGCGCGATTTTAGTTAATTGCTTTTCAGATTACTGGGGGGGCCGGCGGTTTCCGGCTCCGGGAGGTCTTTGACGTTATTCAAGCCGAAGAGTTCGAGAAACCGCTTGGTTGTGCCGTAAAGAATGGGCCGTCCCGGCACTTCGGCGCGACCGGCGATGCGCACCAGGTGCTTTTCCATCAGGCTGCGGATGGTCTCGCCGCAGGCAACGCCGCGAATGGCCTCGACATCCGCGCGGAGGATCGGCTGCTTGTAGGCAATGATGGCCAAGGTCTCGAGGGCCGCCTTGGTCAGCTTGGCGTCGATCTCGCGCTGGTGGAGGGCACGGAGGGCGGTCCCGTATTGGGCCAGGGTGAGAATCTGATATCCGCCGGCGACTTGCTCAATGCGAAAGGCGCGGCCGGTCTCGGCGTATTGCTTGTTGAGAGAGGCCACTCCGCGCCGCACGGGTTTGACGGATTTCAGATCAAGCAGTTCGACGAGGCGCGCGGCGGTGAGGGGGTGGTGCGTCGCCAGGAGCAAGGCTTCGAGCAGTCCCAGGTCGGCTTCCTCGCCGCTTTTGTCGGCGGCCCCGTCTTCAGCGACGGCGCCATCGGGCAAGTCCGCCTCATCGGCGGTTTCACCTTCTTCGGCGGCGTCTACAGGATCAGTTGGGGAACCTTCGGCAGGGGGGTCTTCCAATTCCATGAGGTTGGTGTCTTCCATGAGTTCGTCATCCCTGACCAATCGCATAGCGGCTCCGGAGGGCATCCCTCGGTAAGAAAGGTCCGATTACTCATCGACCTCTGGAGCGCAAGCGATTGAAAAAACAAATAAGCCGGACCCTCCGGGTCCGATAATACGGGGTGTTTGATACACTTAAGGCCCACCGATCGCAAGCTATCCGACCACCGACTTCCAGAATTCCGCCAACTGGGCTACTCCCGCTTGATTCTCAAAGAGCACTGGGCAGGCCGCTAATATCTTTTCTTTGGCCAATCTCCTTCGCTCCCTATCCATTCCCAGGCCCGCCGCCAGCCGAACATAGTCAACCGCGTCTTTCGCGACGAAATCCATCAGCCCAATCGTCTGGTACATCTTGAACGCCAGCCTCCCGCGCAGCATTCCCGATGGGAGCGTGATGACCGGCGTCCCCATGGCCAAGGCTTCGTAGGTTGTATTGCCGCCGCCAAAGTGCAAGGGGTCAAGGAGCACGTCGCAGGCCGCGTTGAGCCGCAAAAATCCCTGCCGATCCTGCCGCGGAATAAAGCGGATGCGACCGAGCACGTCCGGCATTGTGCGGTTGAATCGCTGCCAAAGAGCTTGCATCCATTCCTTGTACGGCGCCGCCAGAAGGACCAGGATACCCTTGGCGTCGGCGCGAAGGATGCCGCCCAGGACTGCGTCAAATTCCGGATGGAATTTGTACAAACTCTGCGGGCATCCATAGAGGTTTGCATCGGCTGGTAATCCGAATCGATCCGCGCTGGCTGAGACTCCGGCCTGCGGCGCTTCCAGGACTGGCCGGTAATAGTAAACCGCCAAATCCTTCAACGTCACGAGTTTTTCGGTGAACTGGCCCTGCGAGCCGTCCGGTTCCAGCCCCTGCGCAGAGATAAAGTAATCGACTGCGGAAATCCCAGATGTCACGGGATGTCCCCAGGTGGCGCACTGCACGGGGGCGAGCCGCGACAGGGCCAACGTGTAAGTGACCGGGTCCATCCCCAAGTCGAGATAATAGATCACATCCAGCTTCAGATCAGCGATCATTTTCCGCGCTTGCGGCAGACTGCTTGGAACGGGAAGGAACTGATCGCAATGGGTTTTGAAAAAGTCCGCCACTTCGTCGCGCCCCGGCGCGACGCTCAGGAGCGTGAGGTGAAATTCCCCTCGCGGCAGTTGTGCGACCAATCCCTGCGCCAGCCGCCCGATCGTATGGTCGCGCAGATACTTCGAGACGATCCCCACGCGAATTCGCTCGCCCGCGGCCCGTGCACGTTTTCGTCCCCAATCAGAGTGCTGGGGCGCTGAGTACAATTTGGCACGGGATTCTTGCAGCCGCTTGTCGTCCAGTCCCTGGTATTGCGCGAAGAATTCCGGGACGGCGTAGCTTTCGGTCACATCATGCCGCACGCCTTGTCGCACCAACTCGCCGATTCCCTGCTCCAGCCGCTGCCGCCAGCCTCGCAAGTCCTCCATTGATTGATAAATCGGCGGCAGAAGACTGGCCAACAGGATGCGCGCCGTCGGATTGGGGCTTAATTGCACCAGCAGCCGAAATCTCTCCTCCGCTTCCTTGATTCTGCCCGCCTGGGCATGCGAAATCCCCTCGACGGTAAGTTGCACCAGATTTGCCATGCGGCATGCTCACTCTAAGCGCCGTTCCGCGGCGCTGAGGGATGCTACCGCTGGGCCAGAGCGTGGGCAACTTGCGGGTTGCCGCCCGCCCGGTATTCTCATCGGCGGATGCAGCGTACCGGCCGATTAGTGCGATTCCTATTGATCCTGCTGGTT
>JBEKYH010000182.1:0-8886 GCA_049511115.1 Tepidisphaeraceae bacterium
TCCCGGGCAGTTTATTGCCTATCCATCATACCCCCTTTTCGACCCCGCCAGCCCGTTGTCGCCCATGCTACAAAATTTTCTCCATATGCCGCGGCCGCCTGCGGCGGCCGAGAGGGTCGGCCGGCCCCCGGTTTCCAGGGTCTGCGAGGGCAAGGAACGCAAGCAAACGGCGTGTCGCTTTATTGCTGACTTAATGGGTGCCTGTCCCTGGATTCATTCCCTCTGGAGCCGGAACTGTGTGTGGTGGGTCACGGCCATGCTCTATCAAAGCGGAATCGGCGTAGCTCCCAATGTTCAAGCGGCTATTGCGGGTTACAATGTCGGCAACGGATCCGGCCCTGCGATTGTGTCATACGGGCGCAATCCAAATGAGGAAGACACTTATGAGAGTATCTGGTTCGACGTCGATCAGGAAATACAGCAGATTGTCGATTCAGAGTCGGCCGAGTTGGCCTTTCTGGACAGTCTGACGTTTGGATGCGGCTAGGCTGCTTTGGGATTAGAGGGAATCTGCAATGGTATTAGTAAAGAAGCTTGGGTTTGTACTTCTTTGCATGGTGGCCTTCGTAGGTCCGGGCTGCCGGCGCAGTGATGCGCCGTCTGGCATATCGAATTCAGCCCCCGTTGCGCAATCTGATCCTGACTACCAACATGGGAAAGAAGCGATGATCCAACTGGCACAGCAACTCGATAAGTCCGGCGACCATCGGATGGTCGTTCTTCCGAACTTTCACGCTGGACCTCATATTCCATTGCCAATCGACGTTAATTTCTACGAAGTGCTACATGACTTCCCCGCCTATTTGGTATGTATATATGATGTCAACGACGGTCAATATGACTCTAGCAAGGAGCCGGCATGGTTCAAGGCGTCGCTTCTGCAAATCCGCAGTTCGGGCCAGCAGAGTTTTTATCTGCTAGATCGCGGCCACCGAAGCTCCCTTGACCTCCGGTGGGTTGCGGTGATTCTCATTAACCGTGCGGAATGGAATGGTGCTGCCGCCTACGAGCAAGCTCATAAGGCAGGAGCGATATTCAATATCGACGACGTTTTTGATCGGTCGCGGGATCTATCTCAGTTGGTGGCCGCCGCCCAGATCGATCGACATCCCTTTGTGTACGACCCCAACAGAGGTGAGAGCTGGGAAACAGCAAAGCACGAGCGTTGGGTGATCGTGGAAAAGCATGCAGCGACCACGCGCCCGACTGACGTCTTAAAATAACGGAAGTGCGATGGTTTTGCCGAATTGCGATCGCGATGTAAAATAACTTGGCGGCTCGCTTCGCCATAGGGGGGGGAAGGAAATCACCGATATGCTGACGGTTCCGTCGCAATATTTAACGACCGCGCCGGCGATATACAAAACCCGGAAAAGGGGTCATTCATAATTAAGCTTCTCCCGGCAAGTTTGTTACCCATTCATCAAACCCCCTTCTCACCCCCGCCAACGCATTTTACCCCATGCTGTAAACATTCCTCCATTTGCCGCGGCCGCCGGCGGCGGCCGAGAGGGTAGAGAGCCGGAAGTCGAAAGTAGGGCCAAAAAAGACACGCGTCGGCAGGTTCCCCAAAACCCGCTTTTTGACCCCGCCAGGCCACTTCACCCCATGTTACACTTTTTTCTCCATGCGTCCGCGTCACATTCCCCCTCCCCGCCCTAACCCCCAGCCCTCAATCTCCTTACGCACGAAATTATGTTAGCGAATACTTTAATTAACCCCAAAACCAGTGTAACATCTGTAACATCGCGGCCCGCGGCCGCGAAAATTGACCCTTCGGCCTGGCTCAGCCTGCGCTGAGCGCCGTCGAACCGGCCAGGAAGTAGTGAGTAGAAGGTAGACCGGAAAAAAAGGGATCGACTTGGCGTCTCTTCTTGGCGTTCTTGGCGGACTTGGCGGTTAACTCTTTATCTCTTCCGCAGCATATCCGACGGCAGGAAATGCACCTTCTCCGCGCTCGGTTTGGCTTGCCCGGCCCCGCAGCCCTTATCGCAGCAGCTTCCCAATCGGCTGCGCTTGCCGGACAGAGACTTCACGCCCTGAAAGAGCGCCCATCCGCCGCAGGCGGCCACCGCGGTTATCGCCAGAAGATTCTGCATCCAGACGGCCATACTTCATCCTATGCATGCAACAAATGCGTTCCCACCTGAAAAACCAGCAGGCTCACCACGTAAGCGAGCGCGTTCATATAGACCAGCATAAAGATTGGCCAGCCCCAGCCGCCGGTTTCGCGGCGCGTGACGGCCAATGTGCTCATGCACTGCAGCGCCAGCACGAACCAGACCAGGAGGCTCACCGCCACCAGGGGAGTCCAGACCGCGTGGCCGTTGGCATAATGGTCGGCCTGCATCGCGGATGCGAGCTTGGTGGTGTTACCGTTTTCGACATCCCCTACCGCGTAGGTGATGCCCATGGTGCTGACGAAAACCTCGCGAGCCGCGAATGCGCCGACCAGGCCGATGCCCATCTTCCAGTTGTATCCGAGGGGCTTGAGGGCCGGCTCCATCCAATGCCCGATTCGGCCGGCGACGCTTTCATTCATCCGCATCGCGGCCAGCGTGTTGTCATCCGCGCCCGAGGCCTGTGCGGCGGCCAGCTTGGTGTTGGATACGCCGTAATAGGTGAGGCCCCACAGGACCACGCTGAGGCAGAAGATGGTGGTACCTGCTTTGGAGAGGAACTTGCTGGAATTGGTCCAGACCTGCCGGAAGACCTGCGAAGGTTGTGGGAATTTGTAGCTCGGCAATTCGAGGATGAATGCCGTCGGCGCGCCCTTGAGGAATGATCGCTTGAATGCCCAGGCCGTGAGGACGGCCGCGACGATGCCGAGCGAATAGCACGCCAGCATCACGCCCGCCTGCACGAACGCGCCGTAAGCGGCGAAGAAGGTGCCGATGAGCAGCGTATAAACCGGCAACCGCGCGCTGCAACTCATGAACGGCGCGACGAGAATCGTCGCCAGCCTGTCTTTGCGATTCTCAATGGTGCGCGTAGCCATGATGCCGGGGATGGCGCAGGCAAAACTGCTCAAAAGCGGGATGAAGCTCTTGCCATGAAGTCCCACTTTGGACAGCAACCGGTCCATCAAAAACGCCGCTCGGGCGAGGTAGCCGCTGTCTTCCAGGATGGCCAGGAACAAAAACAAGAGGGCAATCTGCGGCAGGAAGACGACGACCGTGCCCACGCCGGCAAATACGCCGTCATTGAGCAATGCCTTCAGCGGCCCCTCGCTCATCCGGCCGGTGGTCTGATTGCCCAGATAAGTCACGAAATTCTGAATGGCATCCATGATCGGCTGCGCCAGCCAGAAAATGGTGACGAACAAGGCCGCCATGATGAGGGCAAAGATGAGCAGGCCCCAGACTTTGTGGACCAATATCGCATCGACTTTGTCGGTAAGCGTTCGCTCCGTCGGCACATCGTTCGCGGTCAGCAGACGCTCGCAAGCCGGCACCAGCGAACCAGCGGCCACGGAGTCGATCCATTGGTAATGGGCCTCGATATCCGCTTCCATTGGGTCAATGCCCATTTGCGCCAGGCGATTGTGAGCCGAACTCAGCAGCGAAGCCACCGGCTCGCGGGCTCCAATCGCCGCGACATCCGAGGCGGTGTCGCCGATCAAGAGTCGCTCCGCCAGCGCCGCCGGCGAACAGGAAACGGGGACCGCATCCAGCAGACTCAAGCCACCGCCAACAACGGCGAGTTCTTCCTTAATCGCGTGCGGCAATTGCCAATCCGGCATCGGCGCGACCCGCGCCTGGGAGATGGCGGCAATCAATTCCTTGATCCCCTGCTTCTTATGCCCCACCACCGGCACGACCGGCACGCCAAGGTTCTGGGAGAGCCGCCTGGGGCAGACGTGAATCCCGCGCCTCTCGGCCACATCCACCATGTTGAGGGCCACCACCATGGGCTTGCCCATCTCGATCAACTGGCTCACGAGATAAAGATTGCGCTGCAGGTTGCTGGCATCAACAACCACGACGACCGCATCGGGAACCGCGGTATCGGCGCGCAGGCCGCGAATGACATCCATGGCCACCTGCTCATCCGGCGAGCGGCTGACCAGGCTGTACGTTCCCGGCAGATCGATCACGTCAAAATAGGACCCATCCGCCCCGCGGCAGCGGCCCGTCTTTTTTTCGACGGTGACGCCGGGGTAGTTGGCCACCTTCTGGCGCATGCCAGTGAGGCCGTTGAAGATTGTGGTTTTGCCGCTATTAGGATTCCCCGCCAGCGCAACGGTCTTAATGGCCGTTTTCACCGAACTCGGGGCTTGAGGAATATCAGGAGTTGAGCAACCGCAAGACAAGGCCGGCCTCTTCCCAATCAGGCCTGAACAGCCACATTGACGTGTTTGGCCTGCTCTTGTCGAAGGGACAAATGATACCCGCGAAGACGGAATTCGGTCGGATCGCCCAAGGGTGCACGGCGGACGACTTCGACTTTGGCCCCATTGCAAAAGCCCATTTCCAGCAACCGCCGGCGGATATCGATATCGCCGCTCACGGAAACCACGCAACCGGCACATCCAACGCCCAACTTGTGCAAGGAACAGGTGTTTACGGTGCTATGCTCCGGGCAACCGCCAGGGAGACTGCACGCGCTATCCACAGGAATGGCGTCGGTTGTCGGTGTTTCGCTATCCATAGGGGCCAACTCCGATCTATCGACTATATTGTAGTTGAGACTGAGTTTCAATACCATTGGGAGTTTCCCCTAAAATGGCATAGGCGGGAATGGCAAAAACTAGAATTGCCGCAAAAATCGGATGTCGTTTTCGACGAAGTGGCGGATATCGCCGATGGCAAATTTGCGCATGGCGATGCGCTCGATGCCAAAGCCAAAGGCCCAGCCGGAGTAGACCTCGGGGTCGATGCCCACGGACTTAAAGACGTTGGGATGAACCATGCCGCAGCCGCCGAGTTCAATCCACTTGCCGCGATCGGGAAACCAGACATCCACTTCTGCCGACGGCTCGGTAAAGGGAAAGAAACTGGGTCGAAGGCGAAAGCGCGTCTGCTCGCCGAAGTAGGCGCGGATGAACTGGTCGATGGTGCTTTTCAGATCGACCATGGTGACGTTGCGATCGACAACCAGGGCCTCAAGCTGGTGAAACATGGAGAGGTGGGTTGCATCATGCGTGTCCGGCCGGAAGACGCGCCCGGGTATTACAACGCGGATGGGCGGCTTTTGCGTCTCCATGACGCGAATCTGCACGGTGCTGGTTTGGGTGCGCAGGAGGATGGGTTTTTCGGCCACCTTTTGAAAGCCGGGGACGTCGGAAGTCAGGTAGAAATTATCCAAAGGATCGCGCGCCGGGTGGCTCTGGGGAATGTTGAGGGCGATGAAATTGTGGAATTCATCCTCCACTTCAGGTCCGCCGGCCAGCGCGAAACCCATGCGGCCAAAGAGTTCAGTCAGCTCATCGATTACCTGCATGAGGACGTGCTTATTCCCAATCTGCGGCCGCCTCCCCGGCTCAGTTACATCCAGCGCCTCCTTGCCGCGGCCGGACTGCGCGAGGGCGAGTTTCGTTTCCTCAAAGCTGGTTTGCAGCCGCTCCTTCACGGCGTTGAGCTTCTGACCCAACTCGCGTTTTTTTTCCTTTGGCGCGCTGGCCAGCGGCGCCATCAGGTCTTTCGTCGCCTTGGTGCTGATGTAGCGGATACGCCACGTCTCAAGCTGCGCCTCCGTCTTTACGGCGGCGAGTTCGTCGAGAGCCTGGGTTAGTTGTGCCTCGATCTCATCCATTCCGGGGTCTCCAGTTCGCGCATTCTGCTTGCTGGGGCGGATTGGTCAAGGTGGCAGGTTCCGAAAATGAACGCGACGAGAACGCCCTTGTCCGCCCGGCAAAGCGTCGCTAGCCTACCCTCATGACCACCTGGCCGGCCGCGGTGCTGTTTGATTTTGATGGGGTGATCGTCAACAGCGAGCCATTGCATTTGCTGGCGTTTCAGGAAGTTTTCGCGGGCGAGCATCTGGAGCTTTCGTCGGAGGAATACTTCCGCGATCTCATCGGCTTCGACGACGGCGGCGTCATCAAGCATTTCTATGCATCGCGTAAATTGCCATTGGAACCCAAAACGCTGTTGCGCCTGCTGACGCGCAAAGGCGAGATGACCATGGAACTGATCGGCCGCCAGCATTACCACGCTCTGCCCGGCGTGGAGGAATTCGTCCGCGGCTTATGGCGGCATTATCCGCTGGCGATTTGCTCGGGGGCGCGGCGAGAGGAAATCGAGGCCATGCTCGAAGGCGTCAAATTGCGCGATTGTTTTCCCACGATCGTCGCGGCCGAGGATGTGCCCGTCGCCAAGCCCGATCCGGCGGGATATCTCCTGACAACAAAGCTCGTGAGCGAGCGCGTGCACGCGCACCTCAAACCGGCGGATTGTTTGATTATCGAGGACGCCCCTACCGTGATCCGATCCGTCCGCAAGGTCGGGTTTTCCGTTCTGGCAGTGGCCAACAGTTACCCTCCGGAGGAATTGGGAGACGCGGATTATGTGGTGAAGCATCTTCATCCGCGCGAAGTGCATGGGAAGATTCCGGGGTTGAAGTTGGGGATTTGAAGGGCGTATGAAATGAACAAGTCAATTGTTTCACTGGCGATAGTTACGATCTTAATGCTCTCTTCGCTGGCGCGAGCCGGCTCCATTCCGGAATCCGCCACGCCGGGCATCATTGTTGCGACGGACAAAGAACCGGTTACGCCGGGCAAATTTCAGGCGACCTGGGCGTCGCTTCACCAGTATCAGACGCCTGACTGGTTTCGCGACGCCAAGTTCGGCATCTGGTTTTGCTACGGTCCGCAGTGCCAGGCCGAGATGGGCGACTGGTACGCCCGCAGCATGTACCTCGAGGGGAGCGCCGATTACAAGGATCATCTCCAGCGGTATGGGCCGGATTCGCAGGTGGGCTTCAAGGATTTGATTCACCTGTGGAAGGCCGAAAAGTGGGACGCGGACAAGCTGGTCACGCTCTACCAGAAGGCCGGCGCGCAATACATCTTCGTGATGGCCCAGCATCACGACAACTTCGACCTCTTCGACAGCAAATATCAACCGTGGAACTCGGTCAAGATCGGCCCAATGAAGGACATCGTGGGCGATGTGGCCAAAGCGGCCCGCGCCCACGGATTGCGGTTCGGCGTCACCGTCCACGCGGCGCATGCCTGGACCTTTTACGAAGCCGCCCAGGAGGCCGACAAAAATGGCCCGTATGCCGGCCTTCCTTATGACGGAAAGCTGACTCTCGCCGACGGCAAAGGCAAGTGGTGGGAAGGGCTCGACCCGCAGGATTTATACGCCCAGAATCATAAATCAAGCGGCGCCGGGACCGTCAATAAAACGTGGGACTGGAACAACGGCGTGGTTCCGCCCGACGGGGCGTACTGTGAGAAGTTCTACAACCGGACCATCGACCTGCTTCACAAGTACAAGCCGGACGTGGTCTATTTCGACGACGATGTCATTCCGCTTTGGCCCGTCAGCGACGCCGGGCTGAAAATCGCCGCCGACTTTTACAACGCCAACATGCAATGGCACGATGGCAAGCTCGAAGCCGTCATGCTGGGGAAGACTCTCGACGAGGACGAGAGAAAGTGCCTCGTGTGGGACATCGAACGCGGAACGAGCAACCGGATCGAGCCGCTGCCCTGGGAAACCGACACCTGCATCGGAGACTGGCATTACAGCCGCCCGCTATACAACAAGAACGGCTACAAACACGCGGACGCAATCATCCGCACGCTCGCCGACATCGTCAGCAAAAACGGCAATTTGATGCTGAATATCCCCGTTCGGGGGGAAGGAACAATAGACGAGAAGGAGGAGGCGATCCTCGAGGAGATCGCCGCGTGGATGGAGCCGAACAAGGAAAGCATCTTCGGCACCCGCCCCTGGAAAGTGTTCGGCGAAGGCCCGACCGCCACGTCCCAGCCCGCGTCCGCGGGCAATTTCAACGAGAGCAGGGCCAAGCCGTTCACCGCTCGGGACATCCGCTTCACCGCCAAGGGCGATGTTGTATATGCCATCGTGCTGGGCAAACCGACCGACGACATCACGATCAGATCGCTCGGGACGGCCGCGAATCTCTTTAATGGGCCAATCGGCAAGGTCGATCTTCTCGGCAGCGATCTGGATGTTCAGTGGACCCAGGACGCCGACTCCCTCACGATCAAGCTGCCCACCGAGGAGCTGTCGGCCGCGGCGGTGGTATTCAGGATTTCGCCAGCGGCGTCCAAATGAGTGCGCAAATATCTGTTGCACGGCACCATCACGAATCCTTAATTCTTGCAGCCTTCACCCAAATCGCCGGCCGCCGTGCTTAGAATTCCTCAATCACGGTTCTGCTCTCTTCCCACGCAATCATATTCATCACCAGATAATTCCAATTTTGAAACCCCTTGTTCATGATCGGATCGCCCGTGTCCGGGTTGTAGTATTCGTGCAGGGCACCACTGGTTTGGAAATCCCGCCCAAACAACTCGATGGTTTTGTCGGCCATATCCTTGGCTTCCGTTTGGAAGCCGTATTTCACTAGTCCGCGGAAAACCATGTAATTGGAAATCCCCCAGACCGGGCCGTCCCAGTTGGAGGGATTGCCGCTGGCATACAGGCCGTACATCTTTTCCATTTTTGACAGCGAACGGATGCCAAAGTTGGCGCCCAGAGTTTTGGTGTTTTTCAGATGCTCCTCGACCATGCGCTTGGCCTGGTCGGACGTGGCGATGCCGCTCCACATCGCCATAAAGCCGCTCCATCCCTCTAATCGCTGGATGAGTGAGTCGTAGTCGCGCGGGTGCCCCTTGTGCAGGACGAAGCGCGAGCCCATGTAGTCGCCGGGCACGTTGGTGATCGGCCGAAGATTGAGATCGACGGA
>JBEKYH010000183.1:0-8871 GCA_049511115.1 Tepidisphaeraceae bacterium
GTTCGTTTTCCGCCGAGTTTGCCGACGACGACGTCGGCGAAGGAGAGTTGGGATTGCTCACGTTCACGCATGCGAACCTCCGTGTCGATTTTTCGATTCCATCAGTATACTGGACGTGTCAATGGTTTTTCAGAGGTTCCTTGAGTCCTGTCACGGCCACCGACACCGGCTCGGAGCCGAACGCGGGATCGGGATTGGGAGCTTCGTTTACCGTGATCGGCATCGGCTGGAGAGCCGTTTGGCCGTCCCCATCGATCACTTCCATTTCCGGATTGATCGTCTGGTTGAGCTGCCCGAGGGTCGGCGTCCATGTCACTAATCCTGTTTGAGGATCGATGGTCATGCCCGCCGGCGTGCCGGAGTTAGTCGTTAGCACAAAGTGGAGCAAATTGCCCGAGGAATCCGTTACCGTCGGTTGATAAACATACATCTGGCCAATCTGGACCTCAGTGGCGGGCACGTTGGTGAAAATGGGACCGATGGCCGGGTTCCAATTCGAAACAGCCAATGTGTAAGTTTGAGTATCTTCTCCACCGCGCCCGTCGCTCGCTTTGACTTCCACCGGATAATCGCCCGAGGCAGCATCTTCGTCGGCCCAGGTGAGAATTCCCGTCGTTGGGTCGATGGTCATGCTTCCCGAACCATCGACAAGGCTATAGGTAATCGGATCATTGTCTGGGTCGACCGCCCGGACGTTATACTGATACTGCTGCTGGGAAATTAATAGCAGATTTGATCCAAAGCCAAGGACTGCCGGGCTGTTTTCGACTCTTTGAGCATAGAAGATATCCAAGGCATATGTTCCTCCGGGCTCTAAGCCAAGGGCGGTAGCTGCGTTGGTGGCTGAATAGGTGGACGTGACAAAATTGGCGGCATGGGAACCACCGTTGTCCAGTGCGAGCTGGCCGTTGATATAAATCCATTCGTCATCATCGCTGTTGGACCACAAATCAACCACGCCACCAGTATAGGTAAATTCCGCATGTGCTTGGAGCGTGAATATCGTGGACAAATTTCCTGCTGGGTAGAAATTAGTTCCGAAGGAATTGTATGTATCGGCGAGTGAATCGTATTCATATCCACCGTAATTCGGATCGCCATCATAACTCGTCTGTAGCACCAAGCTATATGGCTGCGTTGTGTTCGTGCCTGGCGCGTTGTGGTACCAATTCACCAAATCGGGATACTCCGCCAGTTCATCTGAAGTGAACGTCGGCGTGCCATCCATACCAAGGCTGGATATTGGGGTCATCGTACTGCTTACAACCTGGAATTCTGCAGGCGCATTATCCTGATCATCCCAAATCCGAAGCGTGACGGGCAATATCGTATTGGTCGGCGCCGTTTCGCCAACCGGATAATAATTCGTCACGGGGGTGCTAATAATGATCGGCGGGCTGTTGCCGGGCGTTGGATGCACGGCAATCGGAAAGCTCTGCGTTGCGGATATGCCCGTGTGATCGGTCACCTCAAGCTCCACTTGGTAGCTATTCCCCGCTTCGGCCGCAGTTGGATCCCATTCCAGAGTTTCGTTGGATCCCACAGTCTCGAGCGTAAGCTCGCCGATTGGAATGGTCGTCGAGCCGGAGCCGGTAACGATCGAATATGTCAGCGGGGTTGAACCCTGTGGCGAGACGGCCGTGATCGGGGAATATGCGTACGTTTGTCCCACGTACGCGTCGGCCGGCGCGGTTGATGTAAAGAATGGCGGATAATGGATGGAAACCGCTGTGAGGCTTTGTGTCACATCGGCCGTGTCATAGGCGGAGGAATTCATGCCATCATGCGTTACCGTCACTTTCGGGGTGTATGTTCCGGTTGTAGAGTAGGTATAGCTGCCCTGCACCGTGAAGACTTGCGTACTTGAATTATAACTTATCGTTCCAGATGTCGTTGCCCCCGCGTTGGTCCAATCTATCGTGGCGGAATAATTGCCGATCGCCTGCGGGCCACCCGGATCGATGAATGTGGCGACCGTCTGCGTTCCGGTTGAGACACCAGTCGTTGCATCGATTGTGTATCCCCCCGTGACGACTACGAGCTGATCGGCAACATTGAAAGGCGTGTAGCCGGCACTGCATGAGCTGGGCGTGCCGCCGGTGCCGTTGCCTCCGTAGGTGTCCGTCACCGTGACGGCGAAAGTCGCGCCAGTGAGCTGCTGTGAGTAGGTATAGGAAAGCTCGACATCGAATCCTCCGCCGCTGTGCGCGACGATCTGTCCGTAGGCGCTGGCTGTGCTCGTCAGCGTGACGCTGCTGCCGTTGCCCAGTTGAACGAGCGCCGAAAAATTATTTATCGTGTCGCTGGCGTCGGCATCGGTAAAGTGGAAGACCACGACGTTGGAAAATGCGATACCTTCCGTCGCTGTCGGCGGGGTCAGCGCGCCGGCGGTCAGCGCCGCGTCGGCGATGGTGGCGACCGATGTGATTGTGGCGATCGGCACCGCCTTGTAAATCAGGGACACGGTGATGTTGTATTGGCCGAACTCTGTATATGTCGTGCTGCCCGAGACGCTGTATCCGCCGCCATTGGAGTTTTCCGTCACGGTGCCGACCGTAGTGGTGCCGTTGCCCCAGTTGATGAGGGCTTCGGTGGTTCCATTGCATCCGCATTCATTGGTTGAGCCGACAAAATTCGCAACGACGACGTTTCCGGTGCTGACGCCCTTGGTGCCGGAAACCGCAACGCCGGTGCCGGCGATATCCGCGCTGTTGATCTGCTCCGCATTGGCATTGAGCCAAACATCGTCCGCGTCGACGGATTCCGTGACCTGGCCGTACCCCGTGAGGCTGACCACGGCAGTCGGGGCGTAAATCGTTCCGTGGATTCCGCCGACCGCGCTGCCGCCGATCCAGATGGAATTTGTATTGGCCGACGGCTGGAAGACCGTGACGCCGTTCATGGTGCCGCTTGTGGGCGCGGTGACGCTCCATGTGCCGTTTCCGGTGATGCTGATACTTCCATAATGCCCGCTGGAGTCGTCGGTATTGGTGATCGACACACCGCTGCCGCTGACGCTTCCACCGCCGCTCACCTGGAATCCGCCTCCCTGAATAATGTAATTCCCCGGCTCCATGGTGAGCGATCCGGTGGCTCCCACTTCAATGCTGCTGTAATTCCCCGGATTGATCGTCTCCGATCCATAGTTGAGCGCGACGGCAGAATAGGTGGTCGTGGACGTTGGAGCGGAAAGTCCGCTGAGTGGATCGGAAATTGTCGTGGTGTTTTGCGTCTCCGGCGTCCCTTCCAGTGTTGCCATGCTGCCCACGGTGATGCCGCCGTGGATGTGATATCCCTTGCCGGCCTCGATCGTGACTTCGCCATCGGCCATCATCGCGTTGGTGCTGCTGGAATTCGCCACGATGGCGCCGGTGAAAAGCAAAGGTCCATAACCATCGGCAACGACCGCGTTCGCCGAATTTGTGTCGAGCGAGATAATGGAATCCTGTGTGCTGCCGACGTAAGTACCCGTCCCGCTGCTGGGGCTGTTAAGGGTGAACGTCGACAGCATGGCACCCGTTGATCCATATGCCGCCGCCGTGATTAGAACACCGGTTGGTGTATTGGAATAAGTGTGCGAAACCGGGCCTGAATTGCCGGGAACGGTCGCGCTGGAGCTGTCGCCCCAGTTCAGCACCCACGTGTTAATGCCCTGGCTTAGGATCGACGCGGAGGCGAGGGTCACCGAGTACGTTTTTGTGTGCAACGCATCCGTGGGCGGATCGATCGAAAAAGGAGCCGAGATATTGGCGAAGGTGGCCAGGCCGGCCGTGGCGGTGCTGACGGTATTGCTGATTAAAAGACCAACATACGCCGTGTCAGTCCGGCCATGTACCGTTGAACCGATCTGAGTCCAGCTCGTTCCGTTGGTGCTGTAATACGCATTCATGTTATAGCCCGAACGATCGAGCTGCAGCCAAACTGGCGTGCTGATGGACCCCGAAACCGTATAGCTGTCCCAAGTGTCGGTGTAGTCGTACGCGCCAAATTTAATTGTGCCGTTGGGCGTGATCAGGACCGATGAATCAGTTCCATTTTCGCCAAGCATCGCCACGCCCGCCTGAACGTTGCTGGTGCCGCCGCTGAAGCTTTGGAGTTCGGCGGTAATCCCCGCATCGCCGTCGAACACCGCATCGGATGCGAAATTAAATGTCGTCGAATTCGCATCGCCGGCGATCGTCCACGTGCTGCCGTTGTACGCCGCGCCGCCCTTGTATGTGGGAGAATAGAAATCCGAATCACTCCACCCATTGGCCACCGCGGGCTGCGATGCTAATGAGACGTTTTGGAATGTCACCTGCGACGCCGTCGACGTGTTGGCGGATGTGACGGCCAATCCCGCCAATGCGCTGGTCGTACTGATATTAGAAACAACCGGCGTGCCAACTTCTGTCCATGTCGATCCATCCAAACTGTAGTACCCGGCGAATACCTGCCCGAAGCTGCTGAGTTTGAGCCATACCGGCTCGCTCGCCGAGACGCTGGTTGTGACCGAGGTTCCGCCGGAGGTCGTGCGATATTGAAAGTCGATCCCGCCGCTGGGAGTTACGAAGAGTCCAACATATGGCGAATTCGCATTCGTCGTGCCCCGGATCATCAGTCCAGCCTCGGCTAAGGAATTGGTGTTTCCCTGGCTCGTGACTTCCGCGATTAAGCTGACCGAGCCAGCGACCGTGGTGGATGCATATTGGAATTGATCCGATGTTCCGGAAGTTGGAATTCCTGATCCAGCGCCGCTGATCGTGAATATCCCGTTGGTGTACGTGGATGTCCCGGCAACCGTAGGCGAGCCGATGTCCTTTCCGCTCAGAATTCCCACGCTCAAATCAGTGGTCGGCATCGACCCATCCGCGTCCACGGAGGATGTCGCAATCGTGTAGAGCCCCGCAGCGGTGTAGGTGTGCGTCTCCGTTATAGCCGTGGCGGATGTGTTATAGGTGTTGGAGTGCCCATCGCCCCAGTTCACCGTCCAATAGGAAACCGTCGGAACACTGGTTCCGATTAACGTCGCGCCCAACGTGAACGTCGAATTCGCTTCTTCGGCAGCGGGTCCGCTCAACCGAATCGTAGTCGCCGGCGGCGCTTGGAAAGCTCCGATGTCGGAGGTTGCATCCTGTGGCCGGGGATAGCCCGTCTGATCGGTGGTTTCAGGGCTGCTGAAAGGTGCGTCGAAAACGCCGCCGGCATTGATCGCTGGGCTACCCGAAAGTAGCGCCATCGTCTCAGTGGGTCCTCCGTTGTATGCAAGCGATCCCAAATGCGGATTAATCGGTGAGCCGGTTGTCCCCAGTATATTCTGACTGGCGGCGCTGGCTGACAGGCCGCCGCTGCCGTCGCCGACGAGATCATTAGTGCCCGATGCGGCGGTACCGACGATGTCGCCCCCGACGCTCTGCGCGATGATCGATCCATAGAGGTTTAAGGTTGAGCCGCCGGCCAGGTAGATTCCACCACCGCTGCCGGTGGCGGTATTGGTCGCGACCGTGCAGTCGGTGGCAATCATCGTGCTTTGATATAGATCTATGCCACCGCCCAAATCAGCCGAGTTGCCCGCGATCGTTGAATTGGCGACCGTCACCTGCCCTTGATAAGAGTAAAGACCTCCGCCGCCGGCGCTGGCAACATTTCCGCTGATTGTGGAATTGACGACCACGACCGAGCCGTTGGAATCATATATTCCTGCTCCCGACGCGGCCGTGTTGCTGGAGATTGTCGAGTTAATGACATACACCGAGCCGCCGACGGAAATTCCGCTGGCGCCGGAATTGCCGGTGATCGTGCAACTCATCAAGGTCGCATTGGCGTGCGAGGACACATTGATGCCGTTGCTCGCTCCGCTGATGGTGAGACCCTCGATCATCGCGTTGTCATAAGGCGCGACCCCGATGGCTGTCGTCAGGCTATTTCCGTTGATTGTGAGAAGGCCGGCACCGGGACCGTCGATCGTCAGCGTGCCGCTGCCGTCGGCGAGATAGAGTGAGTTTGACGAGAGATTGATTGTTGCCGAGGAAGTGGCGGTGAGGGTGGGGCTGAAGATAATGGTTTGGTTCCCGCCCGCGGTGTCGGCTTGCTGAATCTCATATCTCAACGTGCCGCTGCTGCCGTCGTCCGCGAGGCTCGTGACGGCGTACGACGACATCAGAATGCGCTTTTCAAGTGTTTCGATGATCGCTTTGCTGAGCATCAGTTCGGCGCGCCGCCAGCGTCGCCCGGTGTGCAATATGTAGCGAGCGCTCTTCCGCAGACGATGTGAGATTGAGGTGGACATCGCGATGCCTCCGTGAATGCGAATGTAGATCGGTGGGGCGTTCTCCCATCCTGTGCGCCCCTAATGTCCCATTGCAGCCTTTTGAAAATGTTGGACCCGTTGACTGCAAGACCGCTCCCTTCCATTCTGCGAAAACAGCCTGGCCCGTCACAAATCTATTCAGATGTGCTTCTGGAACGACTTCACGCAATTTATCTTCAGTTCGCATTCAGGTCAAGAAAAAGTCTCCTAAATCAACAAGTGAGGTCATAGGGACCAGGCAGGATTGATCGGAATAATCTGGCCTGTGACCAGCCAGTCAAAGAGCGGCCAAATGCTGCTTCACAGTGGGGGCGGAGCGTTTCGTCCCAAGCTCCTCGATATAGGCGGCCACTGCTACTGGCGTGATTCCTCGCAACTCCAAATGCCGTCGCTCACACCAGCGGCAGAATTGCGCAATCGCCTGTCCATACGCCAATCGCGTATTTTTATTGCGGATCGTGGCGGCAAAGAACTCCACAAAGCGGCGCACGGCGTCATCGCCGGCGCGCGTGACGAGATTTGGCAGTTGGGTTGAGCCAACAGCCAAAACATCCGATTCAATCGATAGGGAAATCCCCCGTTCTGGCCCCTCGTTCTCCCCTATTTCGCGTATCATAACGTCCTTTATGATACATGATGCGCACTTCCCCGCGCAAGCCGGAACTGTCACGGAACTGTGGATAACTCGCTCTTTTCCGTTACACCGCAACAAACTCGCCCGCCTCGTATAAGGGTCGAAACTTGCGAAACATTTTTGCGGGGTGGCGAGCCCGATGAGCAGGCAGGCATTCCCCTTCCCTTGCCGACTTATCCCCACCCCGCAACTTCCCGCCCGCTGTCAGGGCATGTTAAGATTCAGATGTTCTATTCATGTCTGAAAAATCCAATCGCTTTTACACGGGGGTCAGCCTGGAGCCGCAGGTCGTCGAGTATTTGAACGATCTCTCACTGCGCATGGGGATGAGCCGTAGCTGGGTGCTGAATACCATCGTGTACGAGTACGCCCGATTCATCGAGAAGAAAGACATCACTCCCTTGAAATCCAGAGAAGTCGTCATGCGCAAATAGCGCGCCTATCATGTCCTTCAACCAATTCGATAATTCAAAATCAGCGCCGAATTTCCAGGGTTTTGCGCTGCCGACGAGCAACACGACGTACACGCCCAACCAGTTTTTCGATGTCTGCCTGCCGCACTATTCGCGCGGCTGCGTGCGCATCGTCTCCATGTTGATCCGCCTAACACTTGGCTGGTGCGATGAGGACGGCGACCCGCAGGTGGTGAGGCACTTGGCGAGGGTTGCTGATTTTCAGGAAGCGGGCATCAGTCGGGACATGGTTCGCTCGTCACTCAATGAGGCCATCGAAGCGCATTTCATTCAGTGTGTTCGGCAACCGGAGCAGCAAAAGGCCGGGCAGGCGGCTGTATCGGGCATTTATGAACTCAAGTGGGATGGGCGGCCGGAGTATGTCAAAGACCCCAAACGATTCCGGGGCTTCTTCGCCGGGGAGGGCAACCGCACCTACATCCCCAACCAGTTTTTCGACGTGCTCATTCCCGGCGAGACACTTGCGGTCGCAAAAATCGTTGGATCGGTGATCCGACTCTCAATTGGATTCCAGAACAAATGGGGGCATCGCCGCCAGCGCGTCGCCCTGTCCTTTCAGCACATCCAGAACTATTCCAGGATGGGTGACCGCAAAACGCTTAGCGCCGCCATCCGCCATGCGATGGAATGCAATTACATTGAACGCCTAGAGGAGGGGTATTTCGATCCTAATGCCGGCAAGCACTCCAAAGCAGCCGTCTACGCCGTGAAGTGGTTGAACCAAGCCGCAATTCCTGTGAACGGTCGGAAAACCCTACCGGGCGAAAATGAGGCGAATTCACTGTCGGAAATCCCTACCGGGAACGGTTGGAAATCCCTACCGGAGCAACGGTCGGAAATCCCTACCGATATTGAAATAAAACAAGCAAATAAAACTCTTAAACAACAGATTTCCGTGAACGATGAATCTGCTGCTACTTTTGAAATCCTCAAAGAGGCTGGATTTGACAAGACTGCCGCTAGAGCGATGGCCCTTAAGTTTTCCTTTGGCCGGGTGGAAAGCCAGATCGGATGGATTGACCAGCGGAACGCCAAACGTAATCGCCTGGGATTGTTGCGGCGCGCAATCGAAGAAAACTGGCCCGCCCCTTCGGCGGGGAAGTTGGGTCAACCCAACCGCGATGGCCGTCGCGGCGAAAGCTTTGAGCAAGCCATGGTCGCCATGGAACACCGGTTGCGTGATCAATCATCGACATCATGAAGATCGTCACAGTTATTAATGCAAAAGGGGGATGCGGCAAGAGCACGATCGCCATGAGCCTCGCGTCAGGGCTGGCGCTTCGCGGCTTCACGACGCTCCTGATCGACATGGATCCCCAGGCCCAAGTCACGCAATGGCTCGGCGCCGGCGATGGTCCTTCCCGTGGCCGGGCAAACCGCGCCCAGCACATGCAGATAATCGTATTGCGTTTGCTTGACCGCCCGCGGACGCGATCCGACCGGCGCCCACACGCGCGTCAGCGTACCCTGCTGGC
>JBEKYH010000184.1:0-8813 GCA_049511115.1 Tepidisphaeraceae bacterium
CCTCGGCGAAATGGGGCAGCATGAACCGGTCGTGAATTTCCGTTCGCCAGCGCACCAGTCGCTGCGTGTAAGGCTCATTCCAGAATTTGGCGATGAGCGCCCGCAGAAGCAGATGCTGCGTGAGGCTCATCCGCGCGTGCGGCGGCATTTCGAAGGCGCGCATCTCCAACAAGCCCAATCGCCCGCTGGAGGCCTCGGGTGAATAGAGCTTGTCGATGCAGAATTCCGAGCGATGGGTGTTGCCGGTCGCGTCGATGAGGATGTTGCGGAATACTCGATCCACCAGCCAAGGCGCGCATCCGCCGTGGTCGGGGATTTCCTTGAAGGCCAGTTCGAGTTCGTACACCTGGTCGTTGCGAGCCTCGTCGATGCGCGGGGCCTGGCTTGTGGGTCCGATGAACAGGCCGCTGAAAAGGTACGAAAGCGACGGATGATTGTGCCAGTATCCGACCAAACTGCGCAGCAAATCAGGCCGGCGCAGCAGGGGCGAATCCGCCGGCGTAGCGCCGCCGATGACGATGTGATTGCCGCCGCCGGTTCCGGCGTGGCGGCCGTCGAGCATGAATTTCTCCGTGCCCAGGCGGCCGAAATGCGCCTCCTCGTAGAGGGCGGTGGTGTTCTTCACCAACTCATCCCAGCTCTTTACGGCTTGGGTGTTGACTTCAATGACGCCCGGATCAGGCGTCACTTTGATGACGTTGATCCGGTGATCCGACGGCGGCGTATAACCTTCGACGAGGACGGGCAAATTCAGGTCTTGAGCCGTGTCCTCGATCGCGGTCACCAATTCAAGGTAATCTTCGAGGTAACGTTGCGGCGGCATGAAGACGCGCAGCACGCCGCCGCGAATCTCGACGCAAAGGGCGGTGCGGATAATCCAGGGCGCGGATTCGCCTTGCCCCGGCGGCAGGGGGGATAGGCCGGTGCGGCGGCGGCGCTGCTCGGCGATGCCGCGGTCCAGCACGCGTTCCTCGCCGAGAATCTGCTCGACTTGTCCGGGCCAGTTCTGCGCTTCGGGCTGGCCCGCGACGTATCGCTGCCAGGAGATTTTGTCCCGATCGGGCAGAGGGCCGCGCGGGGCGCCGGGATCCAGCGCCTCATGGAGCGGCCGGTCTTCCGGCGCGGACCAGGGGATCGAATCCAGTGGCAGGCGGTATCCCATCGGCGAATCGCCGGGGATCAGATACATGCGCTCGGGCCGGAAAAACCAGGCCCCGCTTACCCAGGCGCCGGTGCCGTCGGTGTAATGCTCGCGCCGCAGGGGCAGGGCATAGCCGACGACTTTATCGAGGCCTTGCTCGAAGACTTTGGCCAGGCGCGCGCGGTCTTCCTTATTTTCCAGCTTGTTATCGAGCGGATCGACATTGACCGGCAGCCGCCGCTCTTTCCACATGTAATACCAGACGTCTTCGTGGCCGGCGATCACAAAGCGCGGCTCCACGTCCAGCCGCTCGGCGAGATGCACCGCGAAATGCCGGGCGTCGTTGTCGCTGAGGCGGTAATTACGGCTTTCATCGGCGACCAGCGCCGGGTACTTCCAGATGGGCTGGCCGTCCTTGCGCCAATAGAGCCCCAGCGCCCAGCGCGGCAGTGATTCGCCGGGATACCATTTTCCTTGCCCGTGGTGCAGGAAACCGCCCGGCGCGAAGCGATCGCGCAGGCGGCGGATCAATCCGTCAGCGAGGCGATATTTCCGTGGCCCCAGCGCGTCGGAATTCCACTCCGCGCCGTCCATGTCATCCACGGACACAAACGTCGGCTCGCCGCCCATGGTGAGGCGGACATCGCCCTTATTCAGTTCCGCGTCAACATGATGGCCGAGTGTTTCGATCTCGTGCCACTGCTCATCGGAATAAGGCTTGGTCACGCGCGGGTCTTCGTGGATGCGCGTCACGGACATGGAGAAATGGAATTCATCGTCGTGGCCGTTGCCGTGCTCGTTTCCATCCTCCGGATCGGCCGTAATGATTTCCTTGTCGTCGTAAGAGAAGAATCCCGTGACGGCCGCGGCGGCGGATGGATCGGCCGTGCAGGCCAGGGGGATATGCCCTTCGCCGGCGAGCAAGCCCGACGTGGCGTCAAAACCGATCCAGCCCGCGCCGGGGATGTACACCTCGGCCCAGGCGTGAAGGTCGGTGAAATCTTTGTCGGTGCCGCTGGGGCCATCAAGGGATTTCACATCTGGCGCGAGCTGAATCAGGTATCCCGAGACAAAACGCGATGCCAGACCCAGATAACGAAACGTCTGCACGAGCAACCAGGCGCTATCGCGGCACGAGCCGCATTGGAGGGTGAGGGTTTGTTCGGGAGTCTGGATTCCTGGTTCCATGCGGATGAGATATTTGATCCGCCTCTGTAGCTGCTGGTTTACGGCGACGAGGAAATCAATCGTCCGCAGTTTGCTCTGCCGGGCCTGCTGCACCCATTCGGCGAATTTCGCGCCGGAGGGCTGCATCTCCAGGTAGGGGGTCAGCTCCCGTTTCAGCAAGGGGTCGTACTCAAACGGATATTCCTCGGCGCTGGTGTCGATGAAGAAATCGAACGGATTGATGACGGTCATGTCCGCGACCAGGTCCACCTCCACGTTCAGCTCTTTCGTGGGCTTGGGGAAAACCACGCGGGCCAGCCGATTGCTGTAGGGGTCCTGCTGCCAATTGACGAAATGGTCCTTGGGGGTCACTTGCAGCGAGTAGCTCAGCACCGGCGTGCGGCAATGAGGGGCCGGCCGCAGTCGGAGCAGATGCGGCGACAACCAGACATTTTTGGCGAAGCGATAGCGGGTCTTATGATTTAGAGCAACACGGATAGCCATAGGTTTTGAACTTTTGAAAGTGGTCGCGGGTTTTTACAATATTCTTGCGAACATTCCGGAAGGTTGGTTCGCCGTTTAGTATAGCGATCAATCGCCCGGCGTCGAGGCTAAGGAAATGAGCGGAGCAGGATTTTAATATTCGGCCTGCAAATTCACTATCCCCCCGCAAATCTGAAACGAAAAAGGCGCGGACAACCCGTTGGGGCAATCCGCGCCTGAGATTCGTTGATATATGACGCCGCCAGTGCCGGCTGTCATCCGCTCAAGCAAGCGATTTAATTCGACTTCTTGGCGCCGGCCTTCTGGACAATCTCCAGGGCCGCTTCGCGAATGACCGCGTCTTCCGCGGGATTCGAGGCGATCGACCGCACTTCGGAGGCCGCCTGCTCGGAGGCAAAGCTGCCCAAAGCGCGGGTCGCGGCCAGCCGCGCAACCGACAGGAAGAATCCGTCTTGGTTGCGGATGACCTGAATCAGGGCATTGACGCCGCGGGCATCGCCGATGGCGCCCAGAGCGCGAATGGCTTCGGTGCTCGGCTCGGCAATCGTGTCGCGGACCGCGACTTCCAGGGCCGGGACGGCGCGAACGTCGCGCAGTTGGCCGAGGCTGGCGGCGGCGGCAGCGCGAACGACGGCATGGAAATAGCCGTCGGCGTTGACGAGAACGTCGATCAGCGGCTGAACCGCTGAGGTGTCGCCAAGAGCGCCCAGCGCCGTGGCCGCGTCGCGAGCGGCGTCGGCGTCGCTGTTACGCAGCTCGGCAATGAGCGAGGCAGTCTGGGGCTTGGGGGCCGCCGCGACCGGAGCCGGGGTGGCTGGGGCCTGGGCAACCGCAACCGGCGCCGCCGCGGTCGCCGGCACGGTTGTCTTGGTCTGGGGACTGATTTCCTTCTTCACAGCCACGACCGGCTTGGCCGGGGCTTGCGCTGTGGTGTAACGCTTGGGGGTGTTCTTGGAGGCAGGTTTGCGGGCCATGGTGGTTCGTCCTTTGCTTAATATAAGTGTAACGTACGTTACTCAGTCACATGACTGTACCCTTTTATCGGACGAAATGCTCGCGCGGCACGATAATAACTTGACTTTTTATACATCGACGACCACAACTACAGATGAGGTGAACCATGCTGGCAACTAAGCGCAAACCGGCGACGGTCGGAGAAATCCTTGTTGAAGAGTTCATGCGGCCCATGGAATTGACGCAGGCCGCGTTGGCGGAGGCGATGGGATTACAGCGCAAGCACGTCAACGAGTTGTGCAACGACCGGAGGAGCGTGACTGCGGCCACTGCGCTCATCCTCGCGCGCGTGTTTGGCAACAGTGCCGAATTCTGGCTCAACGTGCAGCGACGCAGCGATATGTGGCAGGTAATGAACAGTCCTCGCGAGCGCGAGCGGATCGAACGCGCCAAACCGCTGGGCACGGCGGCGTGAGTTCTTACAACGGTCGGCAGTGCCTCTGGCACGACCCCTATTACCGGCTCATCGATAGATAGACACGCCACGCCAAAACTGCCGCACCAGCCACGATTAGCAATTGGATCAGCCGCAGAATGAGCCGCCAAAACCGTTTACGCGCGTGCCGGCGCGCGGCGCCGGCGATGACCAAATCTCCAGGCGGAGGCGAGGCGCGATAGGCCGCCGCAAACCGCTCATGCAATTGCTCAAAGCCCTCGCCCGTCAGATTCATAAGCGTCTGCTCCGCGGCGTTCAGGTGCGTTTGCGCCGCCGTGGTCGAGCAATCCATCGCCACGGCCGTCGTGCGCAGGTCCATCTTTTCGCCGTGCGTTAGGAGAAACGCCTCGCGCTGCTGGAAGGGGAGCGACCCGAAGGCTTTGAAAAACGCCTGCAAATCGGGGCCTTCCACGCCGGGCCAGGGCCAGCTCACCGCGGCTTGGGGAATGTGGCGAGATTCCAGGATGGTGTGATGGAGATACCAGTTGGCGGCTTCGACGGGCCCCGTGAATCGCTCGATTGCCGCCAGGCTTTTAGAAAGAACTTTTCGCGTGACAGCCTCGGCGCCATCGCCGCATAATCCATGCGACAGGCGCGAAACGATCGGATACTGGGCGGTCAACAGCGATTCAATTGCCCTTCGCCCGCGAATGGGATACGAAAAAGCCCGGCCGCGCTCTGGCGGGGCCGGGCTGGTTTCAGTCGCGTTGCTCATGGCACGCTGCTGAGAGCGGCGCTAATCAGGTCGCGTCATTGGCGGCCTGGGCCAAAGTGCTTCCCGCGGCCGCGGCTTTTTGGGCCGTCGCCAGTTCAGCAGCCACCATCGCCTCGAAATACAGGTGCTTTTCGCCACCTTCCTCCTGGCGGACGGTGATGCGGATGTAATCCTTGCCCTTGAAGTGCCCGCGGAGAATCTCCTCGCTGAGCGGGTCTTCCACGTGCTGTTCAATGGCCCGGCGCAGCGGGCGAGCGCCGAAGTCCGCGTTGGTTCCCTTGTCAATCAGGAACTCCTTCGCTTCTTCGGAAATCTCAAACCGCAAGCCGTGATCGGTGAGGCGCTTGGTGACTTTCTTCAACTCGAATTCCACCACCGCTTCCAGATTTTCGCGGCTCAAGGGGCGGAACACAATCACGTCATCAAGGCGGCCGATGAATTCAGGCCGGAAATGGCGCTCCACTTCCTTCATCACGGTTTCCTTCATCGACTTGTAATTGCGCTCTTCCGATGCGGACTTGCCCTTGGGGTTAAACCCAAACTCCGGGCCGCCGCCTTTGATCAGTTCCGAGCCGATGTTGCTGGTCATGATCATGACGACGTTGCGGAAATCCACGTGCCGGCCGAAGCTGTCGGTCAGGCGGCCTTCTTCCATGATCTGCAACAACATGTTGAAGACATCGGGGTGCGCCTTTTCCACTTCGTCGAGCAGCACAACGCTGTAAGGCCGGCGGCGGATGCGCTCGGTGAGCTGGCCGCCTTCCTCGTAACCGACGTAGCCCGGAGGCGCGCCGATCAACCGGCTGACGTTGTGCTTCTCCATGTATTCGCTCATGTCGATGGCAATGAGGGCATCCTCGTCGCCGAACATGAATTCGGCCAGCGCCTTGCTCAATAGCGTCTTGCCGACGCCGCTGGGGCCGAGGAACAGGAAGCTTCCCATCGGCCGGTTGGGGTCTTTCAGGCCCGAACGGGCGCGGCGGATGGTCTTGGAGATCGCCTTGATGGCCTCGTCCTGTGAAACCACGCGGCGGTGCAATTCGTTTTCCAATTCCAGCAGCCGCTGGGCTTCTTCTTTCTCCAGGCGGGTCAGCGGCACGCCGGTCATCTTGCTGACGACTTCGGCAATAACTTCCTCATCGACGACGCCGTCCACTTCCTTGGACTTCTCGCGCCAGCGCCGCTGCTCTTCTTCCTTTTTGGCTTCCAGCGCCTCGGCGGAATCGCGCAGGCGGGCCGCCTCTTCGTACTCGGCGTTCTTAACCGCCTCTTCCTTCTGAATGTTGAGCTGGACGATCTGCTCTTCCAATTCCGCCAGATTCGGCGGCTTGGTCATGCTGCGCAGGCGAATTCGCGCGCCCGCTTCGTCCAGCACGTCGATCGCCTTATCCGGTAGGCAGCGGCCGGTGATGTAACGGTCGGATAATTCAACGGCCGCGACAATCGCCGCGTCCTGAATCTCCACGCGGTGATGCTCTTCATACCGGTCGCGCAGGCCTTTGAGGATTTCAATCGTCTCGCTCTTGCTCGGCGGGTCGACGGTAATCGGCTGGAATCGCCGCGCCAGGGCCGCGTCCTTCTCGATGTACTTGCGATATTCATCGAAGGTCGTCGCGCCAATGCACTGGATTTCGCCGCGTGAAAGAGCGGGCTTGAGCACGTTGCTCGCGTCAATTGCCCCTTCAGCGCCGCCCGCGCCGACGAGCGTGTGCAACTCGTCAATAAAGAGAATAACGTTCTTGGCGCGGCGCACTTCATTCATGACCGCTTTGATGCGCTCTTCAAATTGCCCGCGGTATTTGGTGCCCGCCACCATCATGGCCAGATCAAGCACGACGATGCGGCGGTCGTGCAGAATCTCCGGCACGTTGTTGGACACGACCATCTGGCCCAGACCCTCGACGATCGCCGTTTTACCGACGCCCGCCTCGCCGAGAAGAACCGGATTGTTCTTCTGCCGGCGGCAGAGAATCTGGATCACCCGCTCGATTTCATCCTTGCGGCCGATGACCGGATCGAGCTGGCCTTCTTTGGCCAGTTCCGTCAGGTCGCGGCCGAAGCTGTCCAGAGCGGGGGTCTTGCTCTTGCCTTTTTGGCCCTGTTTTTCTTGTGCTTGGGGTTCGTCGCTTTCCACACCAGCTCCCAGAATATTCAAAACCTCTTCCCGAACCTCTTCGAGTTTCAAACCGAGATTACGCAATACCTGTGCCGCCACGCCATCATGTTCCCGAATCAGGCCCAGCAGCAGATGCTCCGTGCCCACATAGTTGTGATTCAGGTTCCTCGCCTCTTCGATCGCGTATTCAATGACCTTTTTGGCCCGGGGCGTCTGCGGCAGCTTGCCCATCGAGATCATATCCGGGCCGCTCTTGACCAGTTTTTCTACTTCCAGCCTCACCTTGCGCAAATCCACGTCGAGGGTCTTGAGTACATTGGCGCCAACCCCGGAGCCTTCCTTCACCAGCCCGAGCAGGATGTGCTCGGTGCCGATGTACTCGTGGTTGAAGCGCTGGGCTTCCTGGTTGGCAAGGGCCATGACCTTGCGGGCACGGTCCGTGAATCGTTCAAACATGTTGTCCATCTCCAAATTGGCCAGCGGGTCATCCGCTGACCCCTCTCGCTAAACAAGGGCCTGACGCGAAAGTTCTGATCTTCCGCCAAAAGCCCGATCCATCGGTCCGCTAAAGATTCACATACATCCTAAGAGACTCACACATCCGGCTAAGAGACTCACACATCCGGTCCATTCGGCAATGTCCTGTGCCGCTCTCCAACCTTCTTTGACGAATTGTAGGTCGTTGCCGCCGACGATCAAGCAGCGGGACGCCGCCGCGGACCAACTAAAATGCAATTCAACCGCCAAGTCGCCAAGAACGCCAAGGTGAAATCGCGCCGAGACATCTTCTCTACGGCGGCACATCTCAGCGGTTCGACCCCTGCAGGCAGATTGTCGGACCGTACTCTCAAAACGAATAAGACGGAATACCGTACTACGCTATCGGCCGCGGAGAGGTTCGCGATGACGCCCGACGTGTCTTGCGGCTTGCCCGTCCATCGCCGATAAATGCCGCACGCGTACGGGCTAACCCCGCACGGGAAGGGATCGAATGCTTCATCAGGTTTTGGACCTGGTTCTACATCTGGACCGCCATCTCAACGACTTCGCCACCGTTCACCCGACGGCCGTCTATGGGTTATTGGCCCTGATCGTGTTTTGCGAGACGGGTCTGGTTGTCACCCCCATTTTGCCTGGCGATTCGCTTCTTTTTGCCGTCGGAGCGTTGGCCGCGGCGGCCAATTCACCCATTAATCTGCCCCTGGTGATCGTGCTGCTATGCCTGTGCGCCAACTGCGGCGATTTGCTCAATTATACCATAGGATTTCATGTTGGGCCCAAGGTCTTCAGCCGGCCTGATTCGTGGCTGCTTAACCAGAAACATCTGCGCGAGGCCCAGGACTTTTACGACCGCCACGGACGCAAAACCATCGTCATGGCCCGCTTTGTGCCCATCATCCGCACCTTCGCCCCGTTTGTCGCCGGGATCGGCAAGATGCCCTTTACGCGCTTCATCGGGATCAGCGTGGCCGGGGGAATCCTCTGGGTCGTTACGGTCTCATTGGCCGGCTACGAATTCGGCCAGATTCAGGCCGTCAAGAGCAATTTCCAGTTGGTGGTCCTGGCCATCATCGCCCTCAGCCTGATCCCGGTGCTGGTAACGCACCTCCGCATTCGGCGCAGCGCTGCGGCGTCGAAAGAGTTGAGCGGCAGTAAGTAGCTCCTATAGGCGAAATTTGGGCCTTTTCCCGCTTCCTATCCATGAAAGCGGATGATACGA
>JBEKYH010000185.1:0-8799 GCA_049511115.1 Tepidisphaeraceae bacterium
AGACGAACGACATACTTCTTCGACTTTTTGGGCATGGCACAACCTTCCTTGGTTAATGCCATCTATCGGCTCCGCCAGCCGAATCGCGTTACCCTAAATTTGAAGCGTGACAATGCACTAGTAGCCATCGATCGCGAATTTCCTTCAATGCGGCAATCTTCGTCGGCTCGTCGCGGTTGGTTGGTTCCGGCAGGTGGAGGGCAAGCAGCCTTAGCCACACCTCGAGCAATCCGTCCGCGCTCCAGAATCCGTTTTCGCCGACTCGTACGTATGAACGTCCCATGTTGGCGTACCTTGATTTGAAGCAGCTATGAAGGTTCCCGCGCTGACCGCCCGCGGTGCTGGTAAATCCCCAGCACATTCCCCCCCGAATCGCTGAAGTGCGCCGTGATCTCCGGAAAATCCGCCCCAATCGGCCGCACGATCTTTCCGCCGTTGGCGACAATTTTCGCAACGGTAACCTCCGCATCATCCACCATGATCGAGATCATCAACCCCGGCGTCACCGAAGGCGGCCGTCCGACGACCCACGTCCCGCTCACTTCGCCGACGCCGTCGTCGAACGCGACCGAGCCGTCATCGCGGCGGCGAACGGTCCAGCCGAAGACCCTCTCATAGAAGGCGGCCGACGCGGCGACGTCTGTCGCGGGCATTTCGATGTAGCAGATTTTGCCGTTGCCGAATGTGGGTGCCATGGGAGGTAATTTAGCTCCGGACGCCTTTCAAAAAAAGTCCTTACGAAATTGCTAACCGACGACATCCTCCCTGCGGTACAATCGTAGAAGTCCGTTCGACGGAGACGCCAATGTTAAAGCTCCGCGTTGTGGTTGATTTTTCCTTCGTCGTCTTTCTCACTCTTTGCCCGCGCCTGTTCGCCCAGACGCGGCCCGCCACGAATCCCGATAATGCCGCCGATCTTTATATCCGCGCTGCCAACCTGATTGTTGTACATTCCCCCTTGGAGACGGCGGAGATATTCCCGGCATATCCGCCCTTTGGGCCAAAGTGGAACGCCATGGCCAAAGCCGCATTCGAGCAAAATGCGCCGGCGCTGCAACTGGCGCGGCAAGCTCAAGGGATCGATTCGGCGACTTGGTCCACAGACATGAAGAATCTCCTCCCGGATTTGAACGCCTGCGCCGCGATGTCCAGGGAAATGGCCGACGCCGCCTACTACCAGCATTTCCACGGCAACGACGCTGGAGCATTCGAGTCAATTCAAGATATACTTCACGAATCCGCCATCCTTCGCGCTTACAGCCCCGCCCACCAACAAATCCGATCTTTAATGTCCGGTGGGGTGAGTGGCTGGGCGGCGAGAGTACTGATGATCATTGCACCCAGAGTGCGGCTGACCTCCGATCCCAACGACGTTCAGGGCCTGGAAATATCGCGGGCCAAGGAAATAATCGCAATTCTCTTGAATCAGGAAGATCCCGCCGCTGAAATGTACGGACCCGCCACGCGCCCAGCGGCAACCGATCGTGCATTCATCTATCAGGTCGAAATGCTTAATCGCGATAGCGCCGAGTGCACCTTCGCGGCTCTCTCCCTGGCCTGCCAACTCTTTGCATTCGACCATCATCGCTGGCCTGATGCTCTTGATGAGTTGAAGCCAGCCTATCTCTCCGCCATCCCCATCGACCCCTGGGGCGATGGCAGGCAAACCTACGGCTACGTGATTATCAAACGTGGCCTTCCCGACGGCGGCAACCGCCCGCTGCTTTACAATCGCTGCCAATCGCAAAACGGCTTGTTTTACGCAGCAAACTGCCCATCCTGCGAGTTCTACTTTGAACTCGTACACGGTTCAAAACATGGTGGCCAGTTCCGCGATGTCGCCGCATGGCCCGCTGGCACATACATCAATATCTACCCCGCCACTACGAGGCCGCTTCAATAGCTTGAGCTTTCCGGGATTCGCTTTCTCAGTCCTCAGTCCTCGCCCCTCAGTCCTCGGCCCTTCAGGCCGCCGCGTGTTCCGCGATCCTTCCCTGCGAATCAATCTGATCAAACTTCACGCTCACGCGCTTGGAGACGCCCTGCTCCTGCATGGTCACCCCATACAGCATTTCCGCGATCGCCATCGTCCGCTTGCTGTGCGTGATCACGATGAACTGGCTTTCCCCAAGGAATTCCTGCACGACGGTATTAAACCGCTCGTTGTTGGCTTCGTCGAGGGCCGCGTCCACTTCGTCCAGAATGCAGAACGGACTCGGCTTGCTCTTGAAAATACTCATCAGCAACGCAACGCACGTCATCGTCTTTTCGCCGCCGGACAACTGGCTGATCGTCACCGGCTGCTTGCCCGGCGGCCGCGCGATGATTTCGATTCCCGCATCCAGAATATCAATCTTGGGCCTCGCCGCGAGGGGCTGCCCATCCGCTGCAACAGCCGCATCAAGCGATGCTCCATCCGCCAGCCCCGGCGTCTCCTCCGGCAATTCCGTCTCCAGAATAATGTCCGCCTTCCCGCCTCCGAACAGCTTGCGGAACATCCCCTGGAAATGCTCGCGCACCGCGTTAAAAGTCGTCTCAAAGCGTACGCCGCTCTCCTTATTCATCTCGTCGATCAGCGCGACAAGTTGCTCCTTGGACCCGGCAAGGTCCGCGACCTGCCCGGACAGGAATTGCTGTCGCTGCTCCAGTTCGGCCAGCTCCCCAATCGCCTCGACATTCACATTCCCCAATCGCTGAATCTTCTCACGCAATTCCTTGATCCTCGCCGCGGCTTCGTCGAAATTCACATCTCCGCTCTCGTAAGCCTTTCCATCGGCGGTCATTTCCGCGTACCGCGCCGGCAAATCCAGTTGCAATTCCTCCTGCGTGCGCTGGATGAGGGTTTGCAGCCGCACATTTTCCTCGCCGGCCGACAACTCCAGCTTGTGCAACTCCTGCTCTACATCCTGCCGCCGCGAGCGAATCGCCTCGACCTGGCCGAATAGTTCTTCCGTCAGACTGTTGGCCGTGACGACCTCGCCCGACAATTCATCCAATTTCACCTGGCATCGCTTCGCAGATTCTGCGAGCGCCGTCTCCGCCTGCTGGGCCGCGGCAAGCTCCGACTCGACCGCATGGCGCCGCTCCCCAACCGCCGCGATGGAATGCTCCACCCGCGTCAACTGCTGGCTCAATTCGCTCACGCCCGCTGTCTGCCGCTGCACCGCCTGCGAACTGGCAAGCTGCTTCTCCTGCGCCTGCCCAAGCTGCACGCGCGTCGCGGTCAATTCTTCGCCCAGCCGCCGCAATTCATCCGCCGCCTGCCGCTGGGCCGCCGTTAGTTCTTCGACCTCCTGATTATGCTTCACCTGCGTCTGATCCAGCACGTTGCGCTTCTCGGATAGGATCACCTGCTCGCGCCCAAGCTGCTCTTCGGCCTTGGCCAGCGATTGCAACTCGCGCTCCAGCACCGGCTGCTCGCGCTTCAGCGCATTCTGCTGATCGCTGTTCTGCGCCAGCGCCCCCGCCGCCTGCACCTTGGCCGTGTTCGACGCATAAATCGCATTCCGCAGCCCGTTGATCTGCTCCTCCAACTGCTTCGCCGCGTCGCTGTCGTCCGCGAGTTGCCGCGTGAGCCGCTCGATGCGCCCATCAACTTCGGCAATCTGCTGCGCGATCGCGTCGAACTCAGATCGTCGCGACAACAATCCCATCGCCGAACTCAGCGGCCCGGCTTTCACTGTTCCATCCGCCTCCATGACTTCGCCATCATGGGTCACATACCGAAACCCACGCGGCCCGGTGAGTCGCATTTCCACCGCCGTCGGCAAATCCTCGACCACCGCCGTCGTCCCCAGCAGCCCGCGTGCCAGCGCCGCGTCGTCCGCCTCAAACCGCACCAAATCCACCGCGAGCCGCACGCGATGGGGGCATTGCCGCCAATCGTAATCCGTCCCCTCGGCACTCAGCGCCAGCGAATCCGCGCACAACAAATTCACTCGCCCCTCGAGTTCATCAAGCTGCCCGCGCGCCGCTACCGCCGCGGCCGAATCCGCCGTCACCAGCCACTGATCGCGCCCATCCAGCGCGCCTTCGATGACATGCGCATGTTCAATATCCACGCGGAGGAAATCCGCCACCAGCCCGCGCACAAACGGAAACTTATCCCCGCGCTGGCGGAGCACCGATTGCACGCCTTCGCTCACGCCCTCGCGCCGCGCCTCCAGGTCTTCCAGCAATTTTTGCCGCGAAATCAGCCCGCACCGATGCTCGCGCGCCGCCCCAAGCTGCTCGCCGACGAGTGCGATCTGCTTGCCGAGCGCCTGCGACTGCGCCCGCTGCGCATCAAACTGCGCCTGCTGTTCCGCCATCCGCGCCACCGTCTGCGCGATCCTGGCTTCTAGTTCCCCCGCGAGCAAGGCCAACCGATTCAATTCCTCCCCAACCACGCGCCGCCGCTCGCTGAGCCGCTGCTGCTGAGCCGCGACGTTTTTCTGCTCAATCTCGACCGCTCCCAGGCGGCTGTTCACCGCCGCCAGTTGCCGCATGCCATCGAGAATCGCCCCTTTGGCCCGCTCGCGCCGCTGATCCAGCGACGCCAGTCCGATCTGACAATCTCCAAATGCCTGCTGGCGCTGGTTGATCTGCTCGCGCCGCCCGGCCAGTTCCGCCGTGAGGGTCTGGAGATTCTTCTTCTCCTCCTCGAGCGATTGCGCCAGCGCCGCGCGCTTGGCCGTCAATTGCGTCTGATCTTCCTTCAGCGTCGCCGACTGTTCGGCGATCTGCGCCAACTGCTGATTCGCATACTCCTGCCGCTGCCGCGCCGATTGCTCCGCCGCCCGCGCCTGCACCAGCTCGCGGTCGAGCGTCTGCTTTTGTTCGGTCAGTTTCACAAGCCGATCCCGCTGCCCCGCCAGCTTATTCTGTGCCGTGGCCAGATCGCCCGTCGCGTCATCGAGGCGGAATTGCGCATCCTGCCGCGCCGCTTCCAACTCGGCGCACTTGGATTGATGCACGTGATATTCATGCAGGCTGAAGCTCAGCCGCAATTCATTAAGCTGCGTCGAATATTCCTGATAAGTCTTGGCGCGCGTCGCCTGAGCCTTTACGCCGCGCAGGCGTTTCTCCAACTCTTCCACGATGTCATTCACGCGCAGCAGATTGGCATCCACGCGCTCCAGCTTCCGCTGCGCCTCTTTCTTGCGCTGCTTAAACTTGGAAATTCCCGCCGCCTCCTCGAATATCTGCCGGCGTTCCTGCGGATTGGCGTCCAGCAGCGCCGCCACGCGACCCTGCTCGATCACGCTATACGCATCCACGCCAACGCCGGTGTCGAGGAACAGTTCGCGCACATCCTTGAGGCGCGAGGTTGTATTGTTGACCTGATATTCGCTGGTCCCGTCGCGGAACAACCGCCGGCCAACCGACACTTCATCCACATCAAGGTTCAGCGTGCGCCGTCCGTTCCCATTGGTGGGATTGCCAAACACCAGCGTGACTTCCGCCATGCCGGTCGGCTTGCGCGTGCCTGATCCGTTGAAGATCACATCCAGCATTGCGTCGCCGCGCAGGCTCTTGGCCGATTGCTCGCCCAGCACCCACTTGAAGGCATCGACGACATTGCTCTTGCCGCAGCCATTCGGCCCGACGATCCCCGTGATGGGGGCGTCGAAGACGAATTCCGTGCGATCAGCGAAGCTCTTGAACCCGTGCAGGATGAGTTTTTTCAGTCGCATGAGTCACGTTCCTCCATGAACGTCTGACAAAGTCCGTTAATTTGCGGCAAAGGCGGTTGACTCCCAGACAAGTTTTCGGCCCCAAACATTTTCTGCGAATAGTTTATCGGACCGTTACGGATTAGCAAAGCTCGGCACCGAAGGCGAGACGCCGCCGTTGTTTACATTTCCATTGTCACCGGGCTGAGCGGGCGTCGCCCCGCCGGTTGAACCGCCACCAGTCGAACCACTGCCTGATGAACCCCCAAACGACGGCACATAACTGCCCGTTTGCGAGGCGTCCGATCCCGGCGTCGTCAGCAGCGCCGTGTCACTGGCGGTTTGCTTGTTGGAAGCGGTAGGGGGGCGAATGGGATCCGCCTGCGGACGACTTTCCAGCCCGGCGGCGGTCAAAGCATCCGTCAATTCCGCCGGCTGATCCACGATCAGCGGCGCCAGCGCGACGCGACCGGAAGGATCGGTATCCGTTATCACCTGCTGGTCGGTCAGCGATTGCACGACCGCTACTACGTCGGCGTAGGTAAAATCGAATGTGTCCTCACCCTCTGCCGCGCGTCCGCCCAGGCGTGAGACCACCTCCGCCAGCGTTGTCCCCGATTTCACGACGCTCGGTTTGGGGAGCCGGTCCTCGCGATAAAAAATCGTCAGCGATCGTCCCAGATCATCCGAGGAAATCGTCAGCCGGTCCTGCATGGCCGCGAATGTTACCGGCGGCGTCAGTGTCGGCGTATTCCCAAAAATCGCCAGCCGCGCTTCGCCGGACCGCGCCGCGTAAATCAGGGGCGGCCCAGGATAATCCACCAGGTCCAGCTTAAACCGCCCGTTAATGTCCGCCGTCACAATCCGCCGGTCGCCATGCGCCGCCAGAATCTTATACGCCTCGATCCTCACCTGCGCCTGCTCCGAACCCAGCAATGGCTCCAGCCGCTTGTCCAGCGCGGGCGTCGATTGCAATGAACCGATCGTGCGTATGGCCTCAAGCTGGAATGGATGGCCGGTTTGGGTCGCCATGCCGGTCAGAACATCCAGGGCCTGCGCATCCCCGCAGAAAACCGCCGCCCGCGCGGCGGCGAATGCCACCGCCGGGTCCGGATCCGTCATCAGCGACTGATACACCGGCACCGCCGTCGGCCCCATCCCTTCCAAGCAAAAGGAAATATCCGTCAAAGGCGCATGGCGCGTGACCGCCAACTCCATGAGCTGATGGGTTTTAACCGCCGCGAAATCCGCAGTGTCATTCAGATAAAGATGATTCACAACCCCGACAAAATGCCGCCAATCGCCGTTGTAGGAATAGGGCACAAACAATTCGACCAGCCCCTCATCCTCCGCCGCGGCTGCGGGCCGGTCGTTTTCATCGTTGGGGAACCGATTGATGACCCGCGCCTCAATGGCCCGCGCGATGCTCGCCTGCGGCACGCGCAGTTGCAGGAAAATCGGCCGATCCTCTGTTACGAGCCCCCCGCGCATCACGGTTCCGGTATCCAGGGTGGCCTGCACCTGTGATGCCGTCACTCCGGGATAGGTTTTGTTAATTCCGTCCAGCGCATACTCGGGATTGACAAAAATGTCCCCCGCATCCGCGAACGCCAGCGTCGCGCCGGTCCCGGTCGGCAATTCCAAGCCGCGGACGTGCAGCTCCGTCTTGTACAAATGCCCATGCGCCAGGCTAGTCGTATGGGATCGCGGCATGGCCCGGACGATCAGATCAAATTGCTGCCCACGCCGTGCCCCCACCGGCAGCATCCCGATGACCTGCACAATCGCAACCCGCTTATCCCGCAGCACATCCTCCGGCTGCAGGGCCGTGAATTGCGGATCATCATGCTGGCCGAACCCGGCAAGCGCCATGCGCTTGATCATTTCCTGGCGTACAACGGTGGGTATGCCGCTGTTGTCACCGGTGTCCTGTAGATTTACGACGATGCTGTAACCGCCGACGGGGTAGGGGTCCGCGTTGCCCAGGTCGGTTCGTTCAAAAACCGTCCCGTGCATGAATTGCGGGACATCCGGCTTATACCCCTGATCGACGTAAGGCTCCGGCTCCGGTAGCGACTTCGCCTGCGGCCCGCAGCCGGCCAGCAGCGAAGCGCACGCCAAGCCTCCGATTCCAACGCATCGAGCCAACCGCCCAAGCGGCTTAAGAATTTGCGCGCGGCCATTCATTGCAAATACCTCCACATCTTATCGGACGCAGCCGCCTTGCCGCTTTAGGTCAAGGTACGAGGACTGAGGGCCGAGGACTGAGAAAAGCCCGCCCAATTCTTCCTCCGTCGCCTTGTCACCCGCTCACCTTGTCACGCCGGACAAGACTAAGAATCACTCCTCCGCGTCCCCCGCCTGCTCTTCACTCTCCTCAAACAACTTCCCCTGCTTCGGGTCGTCGTCGCGGCGCGAATCAATCACCGCCCGCACCTCGTCTCCGAGTTCCTCGACAGTTCGGAATCGCTTATGGACGCTGGCAAAGCGGATATACGCCACCTGATCGAGCCGCTTCAGGCGCTTGGTCACTTCCCGGGCGATTGTTTCGCTGCCTACTTCCCGGTCGTGATTGCGAAAGATGGTCTCCTCAACCTCATCGCGGATGCGGAGCAGTTCCTTCTGGGCCACGGGACGTTTGAAGAACGCTCGCTCCAGCCCGGCCAAGACCTTTTCCCTCTCCCAAGGCTCGCGCCGCCCGTCTCGCTTAACCACTGTCAGGCGAAGGCTTTGCTCAATGCGCTCGTAGGTGGTAAAGCGCTTGTTGCAGCGCCCGCACTCGCGCCGCCGACGAATGGCCTTGCCGCCATCGCAAGCGCGTGAGTCGATGACCTTCAGGCTCTCCTTATCCGCATCGCAGAACGGACAGCGCATCAATAAATAACAATACCGAGGACGCGCAATAAACGCAAAACCCCCCGTTTCCCGCTTTCTCCTGCTTTCCCGCCCTAAGTCCCCATAAGTTCCCGGCGGAGCGCCTCCCTCTCTTCCCCCGCCCCCGGTATTTCCGGGGGAGGGTCGGGGAGGGGGCCGAGTTCCGATCGCCGTTACAACTCCGCTCCTATTCTCCCCCCGTTGCCCACCAGCTCCCGATACTGCTCCCGCAAGCTCACGGTGTCTTTCGCCACGCGAAGCCGCAACTCTC
>JBEKYH010000186.1:0-8793 GCA_049511115.1 Tepidisphaeraceae bacterium
AATCGGCAACGACGACTTTGCATCCAGCGCCAATTCCGCCAGCACCTGCCCGATTCCGCTGGCACATTTGAATCCGTGCCCGCTGAAACCGCAGGCGATGAAGACATTCTCATGCGCCGGGTGCCGGTCGATGATGAACTGATGGTCGGGGCTGTAGGTGTACATGCAGACGCGCACGGAAAGCAGCGGTCCGTTGGCGGCGGGTAGAAAGTCGCGAAGGACCCCGCGGACGGCCTGCTCGTCGGAATCGTGAACATTTCGATCCAGCATCTCCGCATCCGTCGGCGCGGCACGCTTGTGCGACGCCAGTTTCAAGCCGGGATTGTCCGGCAACATGGGAAATCCGTAATGATTCGACCCGTCGCGATGCTCCAGAATCCAGACCGGAAATTTCCCCAGGGCAAAGAGGTCCGGCGATTTGGGCCAGACCCACACAAGCGGCTGGCGCGTCACCGTCAACGGCACGCCCAAGTCGCGCACGAGTTTATCCGTCCACGCGCCGCCGCAGAATATGACCTTGGCTGCGCTGTACGTTGCTTTCGTCGTATTCACGACCACTCCGCGGCCGGTGGATTCCCACGACACGACGCCCTCCTGCCCGTGGAGTTCCGCGCCGCGCCGCATGGCCAGTTCCGCATATCCGGCCACCGCGCGCTCGGGAAGCACCAGGCCCGCCATGTGATCGTGCAGGACGCGATAATCCTCGGGCAGATTAAATTGCGGGAATCGCTTCATCGCCTCGGCCGCATTCATCAGTTCGTGCGGAAGGTCATGCTGGCGAACGGACCGCAAGCTTCCCTCCAGCACGGCTGCGCCGGGCGGTCCGAGCATGAGTCCGCCAGTGATGAGAATGACCTCCCGCCCCAGTTCCGCGGCGAGTTCCTCCCACAATACATAGGAACGCCGCAGCAGCGGGACGTAATCGGGGTGCTCAAAGTAAGCCAGGCGTATCATCCGCGAGAACCCGCCGGCGGAGCCCAGGTTGTTGGGGATGTCGAATCGGTCCAGACCCAGGACGCGCACTCCGCGCATGGCCAACTGGAAGCAGGCGGCGGCGCCCATGCTGCCGACGCCCACGACAATTACGTCAAAAATATTTTTTGATTCGCTCATCAGCTATTGGCGCGCCTGCGCATTCTCAGCGCATTTATCATTCAAATGCCGCGCCGGCAAGCGATGGGGCGGTGGGGCGGTCGCTTACGCCGGGAATCCAATCTGTCCCGGCCAGGGGCAGCTTCGCCATCGCTGCGGCTTCGATGGTCAGGGCGACCAGGTCCTCGCGCTCCAGGTGGTGCACGTTGGATTTGCCGCAGGCCCGGGCGAGCGTCGCCACTTCCATGGTAAGGACGCGCAGGTAATTCTCCAGCCATCGCGCGCCGATGGCCGGATCGAGCCGCTTCTCCAATTCCGCGTCCTGCGTCGTCACGCCGACCGGGCAGCGCCCTGTATGGCAATGATGGCAAAAGCCCGGAGCCGTGCCCAGCGATTCATAGTCGGCGGTGACATCCACGTGTTTGTCATTGAGTTGGTAATAGGATCGATTGCACCCCAGCGCCATCAGCACGCCTTGCCCGATGGAGACCGCGTCGGCCCCCATGGCCAGCGCCTTGGCCACATCCGCCCCGGTGCGAATCCCGCCGGCGATGATCAACTGCACCTCGCCGATGGCGTTCATCTCCTCCAACGCCTCCACGGCCAATCGAAGCGCGGCCAGCGTTGGAATACCTGTGTGTTCGATAAACACCTGTTGCGTCGCGGCCGTGCCGCCCTGCATTCCGTCGATGACAACAACATCCGCGCCGGCCTTTACTGCCAATTTCACGTCTTCCTTGGTGCGCGTCGCCCCCATCTTCACGTAGATCGGGATCTGGTTGTCGGTTATTTCGCGCAGCTCCTCGATCTTGATGGCGAGATCGTCCGGCCCCGTCCAATCCGGATGGCGGCAGGCGGAGCGCTGGTCTATTCCCTCGGGCAGCGTGCGCATGCGCGCCACGCGCGGGCTCACTTTTTGGCCAAGAAGCATTCCCCCGCCGCCCGGCTTGGCGCCTTGACCCAAAACGATTTCTATCGCATCGGCCTGGCGAAGATCGTCGGGATTGAAACCGTAACGGCTCGGAAGGCACTGATAAATCAGCGTTTTTGACGATTGCCGCTCCTCCTGGGTCATCCCGCCGTCGCCCGTGGTGGTGCTGGTGCCAACAGCGGACGCCGCGCGCCCGATCGCTTCTTTCACGCGGCCGGAAAGCGCGCCAAAACTCATCCCGGCAATCGTAATCGGCGTTTCCAGCACGATCGGCTTTTCCGCGACGCGCGAACCGAGCACGGTTTTGGTAACGCACTTTTCGCGATATCCCTCCAGCGGATAGCGCGACGCCGAAGCCGTGAGGAATACCAGATCGTCAAAGGTCGGAAGTTTCCGTTTGGCGCCCAGGCCGCGGATGTCGTACAACCCGCGCTCGGCCGCCTGATGAATATAGGACAGCACGTTGTGGTTGTACGACGCGCTTTCTTCCAGAACTGGACGGACGGGATCGGACATTGGGCGTTCTCCGCAATTCATTAGTATTTACTATGGTTGGCCGAATTCCAGTGATACAAGCCGCGCGCCGACGTGATCTTGCGGAACTGCGGCGTTTCCTTGCCTTCCGCATCGGGAAGCTGGGCCTTGGCCAGCAACTCGCTCACAATGGCGCGATCGATGTCCGTCATGGGCTGCTCGCGCGCGTCGGCCCCGAGGCCCTCGAGTTTTCCGCCGATGTAAATCACCGCCTCGTAAAGCGAATCCCCCAATCCCGGGCCGGCGTCGCCGCAGACGACCAATCGTCCGGCCTGCGCCATGAACATCGCCGCGTGACCGACGCTCCCTCCGACAACGATGTCGCCGCCTTTGAGAGATATTCCGCAGCGCCCCGCCGCGTCGCCTTCGATGATGACCAGTCCGCCGTGGCTGCTCGCCCCCGCGCTCTCGCTGGCGTTGCCGGTTACGCGGACGATTCCGCTCATCATGTTCTCGGCCACGCCGCGCTCGACGTTGCCGTGCACGGTGATGCGAGCACGCTTGTTCATCCCCCCCGCGTAGTATCCGGCGTGGCCGAGAATGTGCACCTCCACCGGCGCGTCTAGTCCCACCGCCAGGTTATGCATGCCGCCGGGATGATCGATGTTCACCACGCCGATCTCGCGCGCCGGCACATCCTGGTGCAGGAACCGGTTGATCTGGCTCACCCCAAGCTGGGCCGCGTTCAGCGTCACCATTTCCGTAAACGTGGCCGGACGCGGTGGCGGCGTTGCGATGCTCATTGCACGCTCCATGAATAAATAGTCTGCGGCCGCGGCTCGAATAATTCCGCCTCCTCCACGCCCGGCAGATGCGCCAGCGAGCGAAACTCGCTGGCTACCGCGACGTAATCATCGGTCTCGGCGACCACCGCGGGTTTGCACGCGAAGGCGTCCTTTACCAGCACCATCCGGGTCGGCGTGGCCATCAGCAGCGTGTAGAAACCGTCGAGTTCTTCAAACGCCTTCTCGATGGCCTGCTCCAGCGTATCGCCTTCGCGCATTCGCCATTCCAAAAACCGGCACGCCGCCTCGGTGTCGTTGTCCGTTTCAAAGCGGATTCCCTTTCGCTCCAACCGCCGACGGAGACTGTAGGGATTGGAGAGCGAGCCGTTATGAACGAGACAGAAATCCTCGCCCGCCGTGAATGGATGCGCGTGCGCCGGCGACACCGCCGACTCCGTGGCCATGCGGGTGTGTCCCACCGCGTGGCTGCCGCTGAAACTGCCCACGCCATATCGCTCGACCAGCGCCTTTGGCGCCCCTACGTCCTTAAACATCCGAATGGAATGCCCGGCCGCGAGCACGCGCACCGTTGGATATGCCTCGGCCATCCAGGCCGAAAACGTTGTGCGCTCGCAGGCGGCCGTCAGCACAGCCCGATGATCGACCACTTCTACGTCACAAGGAACGCCGGTCTCGCGCGTAAACCGGGCCGCCAAATCCGCAAAGTCAATGTGCGGATGCGTTGAGAAAAGGCTGAACTGATGTTGCCGCGTCAATGATTGGCTGAACACGGCTAACCCCGCCGAATCCGGACCGCGCTCGTTCATGCAGACCATCATCGGGGCGAGCCATTCGCCCAGCGACGCGCGGTCTTCGGTTTTTTTGACAAGCAGACCAATGATTCCGCACATGAAAATAATTCCTAGAAATACTGCAAATAGCGGTCGACTTCCCAGTCGGAAACGTGCCGTTGGTATTCGACCCACTCCATCCGCTTGATGGTCATGAATTCCGTGAGGAAATCCGCCCCCAGGGTATTAGCAAACAGCGTATCCTGCTCCAGCGCCGCCAGCGCCTCGTGCAGCGTCTGCGGCAAAACGCCGATCCCCAGGCGGGCGAGTTCCTCGGTCGACGTTGTGTAATGGTTGAAATTATGCGGCGGGCCAGGATTGATCTCGTTATCGATGCCATCCAAACCCGCCGCGATGACCGCGGCCGTCGCGAGGTAGGGATTGCACGATGAATCGCTCAATCGCAGCTCCAGCCGGCCGCGCGGCACGCGCACCATGCTGGTGCGATTGTTGTCTCCGTAGGAAATGTAGGCCGGCGCCCAGGTTGCACCGGAGAGGCTCCGGCCCACGACCAGCCGCTTGTACGAATTCACCGTCGGGGCGCACAGCGCCGCCAGGGCGCTGGCGTGCTTGAGCAATCCGCCGAGGAAATGGTACGCCAACTTGGAAAGGCCGAGGTTGTTGGCATCGGAGGCGTCAGAAAATAAATTGGCGACGCCCTCCAATGGCGAAAGGCTCATGTGCATGTGCATTCCGCTGCCGGTGCGATTACTCGTCGGTTTGGGCATGAATGTGCAGATGGTCTTCATTTCCCGCGCGATTTCTCCCGCGGCCATGCGGATGAATACCATCCGGTCGGCGGTCGTCACCGCGTCGCTGTAGCGGAAATTCACCTCAAATTGGCCGTTGGAGTCTTCATGGTCGATCTGATAGACATCGATCCCGACCTTCTGCAACGAATCAACCAGCTTCTCTAAAAAGACGCGGCTGCGCGATAGGCCCTTGTAGTCGTAGCACGGCTTATCCAGCGTGTCGGTTTCGTCGGCCGAGCAGATCGAACCGTCCGGTTTGCGCGACAGGAGCATGAACTCCGGCTCTAGCCCGGTATTCAGCGTCCAGCCTCGCGCGGCCAGGCGTTTCATCTGCTGGCCGAGAATCCAACGCGTGTCATACGGGTATGCCTCGTTGTTTACGTACCCCGTGCAGACAATCCGCGCATATCCGGGTTGCCACGGCACCAGGCTCAACGTGCTGAGTTCGCCGCGGGCCATGTAATCCGGATGATGCGGCTGCATTCCAAATCCCCACAGCGCGAATCCCGCAAAACCCGCCCCTTCCTCCAGAATGTCCTCAAAGTGCGAAACCGGAACGCTCTTGGTCTTGGCCACGCCATGAATATCAACGAACTGGGCCAGCACAAATCGCACGTCGTTCTGCCGCAGAAACGCAATCGCATCGCCGACGGTCTTGAACGCAGGCGCCGCTGTCGCAGGATGCGCCTCGCCGTTTCCGCTGACATCCGGACGGCTCAATGCACTGGCGCTGGGAAGAATCGAAATGGACATGGAGTAAAATCCCTCTATGCGCGGTGTTGCTCCACTACGCATTAGCAAGCACCATTCCAAAGACGAAGATGAACCGCCAAGGCCGCCAAGAACGCCAAGGAATTCAGAAGAACCGAGTCAATGCGGAAGGCCCGGATTAGAAGTTGGGTTCACGCTCCTGCTTCTCTGCAAACTCTGCGCCTCTGCGGTTAATGATCTTTCTTGGCGACCTTGGCGTTCTTGGCGGTCCAATCCTCTTCTGTTCAATTTCCGCACAGCATTTGACATTTCCAGTCATTTGACCAACTATTGGACAGACCAATCCGCGATGTCTGCCTAGTTGAAAATCTTTCATTACAACGACGAAGAGCGCGAGTTGCATCGTTGGCTCGCCGACCGCGGCCACCTGAACACCATTGTCGCAGCGGACGATGATCCATTTCCGATTGTCCGCCACAACGCGTTCGACGCCGCTTTTGTCGGCCTGCATCCTCACGGAATGCGGCTTATCACCGAGTTGCACACCGTTAATCCTGATTGCCTAGTAACGATCATCACCGCCGACCGGAACACCCGCCGCGCCGTGGAAGCGATGCGAGCCGGCGCATTTGATTATCTGATGTCTCCGCCGCTGGATTTTTCGGAGGTGGAGCGAACCTACATCCTGATTGACCGCGAGCAGCAGCAGCAGGAGCAGCGCAAACGCTTCCAGGACCAGCTCGCCGCCGCGTCGGCCGGCACGCGCCTGATCGGCATGTCCGAGCCGGTGCAGGACCTGCGCCGCCTCATAGTCAAAGCCGCGCAAACCAAGGCCCCGGCGCTGCTTGTCGGCGAAACCGGCACCGGCAAGGAACTCATCGCCCGCCTCCTGCACGAACAAAGCCCGCGCTCCTCGGCCCCATTCGTCGCCGTTAACTGCAACGCGATTCCGGCGACCCTCCTGGAGAGCGAATTATTCGGCCACACCAAGGGCACTTTCACCGGCGCCGACCGCGATCGCGCGGGTCTTCTTGCCGGCGCCGACGGCGGCACCTTCTTTCTCGATGAGATCCACGATTTGGACCTGTCGCTGCAAGGCAAACTGCTGCGCGTCCTTCAGGAAGAGGAGATTCGCCCTGTCGGCGGCCGCACCACGATCAAGCTCAATATCCGCTTTGTTGCCGCTACCAATCAGGATCTATCGCAAATGGTCCACGACCGAAAATTCCGCCAGGACCTGTTTTACCGCCTGAATGTGGTGCCGATTCGTGTTCCACCCCTGCGCGAGCGGGCCGAGGACGTGGCCCTGCTGGCTCGATATTTCATTGAAATGTACAGCCGCCGTGAAGGGCGAAAACCCCTGAAAATGTCGCCGGCGGTCTGGAAATGGATGAATAATCACCCCTGGCCAGGAAATATCCGCGAATTGGAAAACCTCTGCCAGCGCGCCGTGGCCCTCACGGACGGCGAAACCTTCGACACCGACGTCTTAGCCCTGACCAACGCATTTGGGCCAACGGCAACCAAAACAGAATCAACAGACTCGACACTGCTTTCAGATTCGCCGCGCCACTCGACCCAGTATCAAACCGCCCATGAATCGCTTGACCGCGAACTGCTGACGCGCGTTCTCTCGGAACATCGCGGCAATGTTGTCAAAGCGGCCAAAGCATTGCACATCAGCCGCACCACGCTGTACGCGAAGGCTAAAAAGCTGGGCGTTCGCCTGCCGTCGCGGCGCGATCCGAATCTGTCGGCATAAAAAAACCCGGATCGGCCGTGGCAGACGGCCGACCCGGGGGGTCACTCAATCACCATGTAAACGATCCAATCAAGCGGTTGCCGTGCCCATATTCGGATCGGTGACGCCGTCAGGCTCTGCATGGACAATGGGCTCCTTGCCCGTGCCGTACCGAGCGCCAATGCCTTCCAGATCCGTCTCAATCTTATTAATGACGCCGGTATGCAATGTGTATTGAATGAACAGCCAAAGCACACCAACGCCGAGATATCCCATGAAAATGTAGGGGTAATAGCGAATGGGAGGATCCGGCAGCGGATAGAAGCTGCCGACAATCGGCACGATCATGAACAGGCAACCCAGCGCCGAAGTGACCACCGCGCCGGCCGTCAGTTTGCCAAGTCTCTTGAGGTAGACCGGGGCGGCAATGCAAATCAGGACGAATCCGACCAGGAAGCCGTAGGTAGCCATGGTGGAAACGTCGTTCAGGATATCTGTCGGCGCCATCGCCCAGTATTTCATGCAGAATATGCCGATAAACAGCGAGATTCCCGCGCAAAGATGCACTGAAATATGAGGGGTTTCATTCTTGCCGTGCGTCGCGCCTACCGAGGAATGCAGGACGCCGTGTCGCGCCATGGCAAACATGATGCGGCACGCCGCGTTGAAGCTGCCCAATGTGCAGCCCAGTGCGCTGATCATCACCATGACCGTCATAATCGGGCCGAGCCAGCCCATATGCACGAAACTGGTCAAAGTTGCCAGCACGTCGGCATTGCCGTCCAGCGTGACGCCGGCCACCTGAAAACCGCCAACGATCGCGAAACTGCTGAAGACATAAAAAATCGAGGCGATCACCGTAGCTCCGATGACGGCCCGCGGGATGGTCTTAAGCGGGTTTCGCGCCTCTTCACCTAACGCCGTGCTGCTTTCAAACCCGATGTTGCAGAAGACCGCCAGCACCATCCCCAGGAAGAATCCCTTGGGCGTAGCCCCTTGCAGCTTCAGATGCGGAAGATGCACCGCCAAGCCAGTCCTGGCGAAGACCAATACGACCAGCAGCGCGATCAATCCCATGCTGGTGTACTCAAGCCACAACATCATTTTGGCGGATAGCCGGATATCTCGATAGGCGACGTACCAGGGAATCAGAATCGCAATCGAGAACGTGATATAGGGCCAAGCCCCAGTCGACGGCAAATGGAAAAGAAGGATTGCGAAATTCGCAGTTGCCCCGGCGATGGCGATTCCGCACCCCAGGTATGCCACCAGCCATCCCCAGCCGACGATCACGCCCCACAATGGGCCAAGACCCATCGTGGTATAGGAATAGAGCGAGCCGGGCGACGCTGACAATCGAGCGAACTGGTTGATGTTCAGCCCCACTAAAGCCAATCCAACTCCGGCCGCGGCGTAGGATATCCACGTGGCATTTCCAGCCGCCACAAACGCGAGG
>JBEKYH010000187.1:0-8789 GCA_049511115.1 Tepidisphaeraceae bacterium
CCGCAGCGGCAGCGGCGAGGAAAATCCGAAACCCCGGTTGGCGACCAGCACTGTTCCATAAACCCTGTGAATACCAGAACATAGCCGTCGGGGGAGCGAATCATGGCGGAGAATGGGCAGGCGGTTAGGCAAGGCCACTTGGCCGCCGTGCGTGTGGCCGGCCAGGTAAAGGTCGGGGTGCAATCCAGCAACTGTGGGGAGAATGTCGGGGTAATGGCATAGCACGATACGCAGGGTTCTCGGTTCTTTCCCTGGCAGGGCGTTCACCCAATGCAAATCCAGGTCCAGCCGATCCACGCCAGGCAGGCCGATCAATTCGATGGCCGCCCCGCCCGATTCCATAAGCAACCGGCGATGATCGATGAAGGTCACTCCGCACCCTGCCAGCGGCGGGCCGACCAGATCGCCGTCGTGATTTCCCAGGACTGCGAATGTGCCCAGGCGGCTTTTGAGCCGCGGAAGCAGCTTGCGCAGGATCGGCAGCGCCGGCCGCGCGTCGCGTTTGCTTTCGACGAAGTCTCCGCCGAACAGGATTAAGTCAGGCGGCTGCCGTTCCAAGCGGCCCAGCAGGTCGTCATACGCGCCATCCCAGCGCGGGCGGCAATGTAAATCCGCCAGATGCACGATCCGCAGCCCGTCGAGCGCGGGGGACAATCCCGGGACAGGCAGCTCAAGCCGCGTCCATTCAAACCCGCGCGAGGTGCGAAACTGCACGATCGGCCCGCGCTTCTCGCAAGAGATTTGAAGCGGCGCTATCTCTCCGCACTGGGGTGAAGGATGGATTGGATCGTCCAAGGATGTCATGCGCAGGCTGAGTTCGATTCTCAGCCAGCGAAAAACCTTACAACGGCATTGGCCATTTGGCCACGCCACCGCTGCGCGGAAGGACTGTGGGCCGAGGACTGAGGACTGAGAGACGGACCAAAACAAACTCGCGCGATGTTTTTGTCTTTCACCTCAGTCCTCAGTCCTCGGCCCTCAGTCCTATTTCGGGCATTTGTCTTCCATCCCCGTCTGCCTTACCTTTTCCCCGTCATGCGGACGCAATACGATCAGGCTGACATTGAGCGGGCCGTTGCCCAACTTGGGGCGAAAATCGCTGCCGCGTTCGATCCGGGCCGCCCGCTCGTGGTCGTCGGCATCCGCACGCGCGGGCAGACCCTGGCCGACCGTCTGGCGGCACTTCTTGCCAATGCCGGCTATCGCCACATTGATCGCGGCGTCCTGGACATCACGCTTTACCGCGACGATCTCTCGGAGATCGGCCCGCGCCCGCTGGTCCGGCCGACGCATCTCAACGCGGAAATCGACGACAAACCGCTGCTGTTGGTGGACGACGTTCTGTTCACCGGCCGGTCTATTCGCGCCGCCCTCGACGCCCTGAGCGATTTCGGGCGCCCCAGCGCGATTCGCCTCGCTGTGCTCGTTGATCGGGCCGGCCGCGAGCTGCCGATCCAGGCGGACTTTGTGGGGCTCACTTTCGCCGACGTCCCCACGGGCCACCGCGTCAACGTGCGGCTGCAAGAGATCGACGGCAAGGATGAAATCCTCGTGGAACCCAAACCGGCATGACAGCCACGCACTCTAAATCTCCGACCCTACGCTGGACGCGAAAGCATCTGCTGGCACTGGAGGCGCTTTCGGCGCAGGAGATCGAATTCGTTCTCGACACGGCCGACTCCTTCAAGGAAGTCTCAACGCGCAGCGTCAAGAAAGTGCCGGCATTGCGCGGGCGCGTTTTGGTTAATGCCTTCTTCGAGGACTCGACGCGCACGCGCACGAGCTTTTCACTTGCCGCCTCGCGCCTCAGCGCCGATGTCGTCGATTTTTCGGAAAAAGGCTCCAGCGTCTCCAAGGGCGAGACGCTGATCGACACGGCCCGCACCATCGAGGCGATGGGGGTGGACATTATCGTCCTGCGCCATCCCGCCGCTGGGGCCGCGGAGCTTTTGGCGCGCAATGTTGAGTGCCGCGTCGTCAACGCCGGCGACGGCGCGCATGAGCATCCCACGCAGGGGCTGCTCGATGCCTACACCATCCGCGAGCGCTTCGGCCGCATCGCGGGGCTGAAGGTGGCGATCGTCGGCGACATCGTGAACAGCCGCGTCGCCAGGTCGAATCTGTGGGCTTTGCGCAAGCTGGGGGCGGAGGTCATCCTTGTCGGGCCGCCGACGCTGCTGCCGCGCAGTTTTGAAGCGCTGGGGGCGCGAGTGGTGCATGATTTTGATTCGGTGGTCGGCGAGGTCGATGCCATCAACATGCTGCGCGTGCAGTTTGAGCGCATTCAAAGCAGCCAGTTTCCTTCGGTGCGCGAATTTACGAGTCTCTTCGGCCTGACGCCGCAGCGATTTACACGATGCAAGACGGATGTGTTCGTGATGCATCCGGGCCCGATGAACCGCGGGATTGAAATAAGCTCCGACATCGCCGACGGCCCCAACAGCGGCATCCTCAAGCAGGTGACCAACGGCATGGCTGTCCGCATGGCCGTGCTGTATCTGGTCTCGCAGGCCGCCGCCGACGCGCCCCATTGATTCCGACTGAGTTACCGATGGTCGATCCAGCGTTACAATCCGCCATCGAGGCGATCCATGCCGCGAGGATGCAACTGGTGTTTGAATTCACCGGGGCTGGGAGTCCCGCGCTGGCGGCCCTGCACGCGGTTCCCGGATCATCCCGAACCATTCTCGAAGCGACGGACAGATATGGCGCCGAGTCGCTGGCCGAATTGCTCGGCAGGACGCCGGAAAAGAGCGTCGATCCGGCCACGGCTGAGGCGATGGCCGAGCGGGCTTACCTGCGCGCCTGCCGCCTGGGCGGAAGCGACGCGCGGAAGCTCGGTCTGGCCTGCACGGCGGGCATCGCCACCGACCGCGCGCGGCGCGGGCCGCATCGCTGCTGCCTGGCCGCTAGGACGGCGGATTCGATGACGACGTTCGACCTGGTTCTGGCCAAAGGACAGCGCGACCGAGCCGGCGAGGAAGCGGTTATTACTTCGATGATTGTAGATGCAATCGCAATAGCTGCGGGCACTGCACCAGTGGCGGTCCCATTGCTCTCCGATGAAAAAATCATCCGCGATGTCCGCGCCGAAGCCGATCCGGTGGAGCAACTTCTAGCCGGCGCCATCAGCGCGGTCACGATCGACGGCCTGGGCCGGCGCATATCCGGGGCGCCGCCAGGGGTCGGCCTGGTCTACCCCGGATCATTCAATCCGCTGCATTTTGGCCACGAATCGCTGGCCGCCGCGGCGGAGCGCATCTGCAAACTGCCGCTGATTTATGAATTGGCCGTTATCAACGCAGAAAAATCTCCGCTCCAGCGACCCGAATTGGAGCGGCGCCTCGCGCCATTCTGGCGGCGCCATCCTGTGGCACTGACGCGCGCCCCGCTCTTCGCCGACAAAGCGGCACTGTTTCCCGGCGCGACGTTCATTCTTGGTTTCGATACGGCCGCGCGACTGCTCGACACGCGATTCTACGGCGGCAGCGAGTCCGCGCGCGATCAGGCGTTGGCCGCGATCGGCGCGGCGGGTTGCCGCGTGCTCGTCGCCGGGCGATTGGATGGGGCCACGTTCAGGAAACTGAGTGATTTATCGATACCCGCGGCGTTCAAGTCGCTTTTTATCGAACTGGCGGAGTCGGATTTCCGAGCGGATATTTCGGCGACTTATATTCGCTCGTCGCGACCGATGGCCTAACTTCGCCGGACCGCCTTCCTCGCCGACTTCTGCTCGTACATCGCCTCATCCGCCCGCTGCATCACTTCGGGGGCAGTGACCTTGAGCAGATCGGTGATGCTGACCATTCCAATCGACAGCCCGGGCTTGGGCGTGAGGTGCAATGTCGCGGCCAATTGGTCGACCAGCGCGGTCAATCGCTTGGCGAGCCGAGCGCCGGCGCGGGCGTCGTGGGCGGGCATCAATATGAGGAACTCATCGCCGCCCAGGCGGAATGCCATGTCCTCTTCGCGCACGGCCGACAGGATAATCTGGCCGACGTCGCGCAGAAGTCGGTCGCCGACGGCGTGGCCTTCGGTGTCGTTGACGGATTTGAAATGATCCAGGTCCATGGCCAATACGCAGAGCGGCGTTCCCTCGCAGCGGCAGCGCTCGAGAATCTTGGGCAACTGCTCATCCAGCAGCCTCCGGTTGTGCAGGCCGGTCAGGGCGTCGCGGTACGCCTGGGTCTGCCAGGTGGCCATCTTGCTTTCCAGGGCGTCGGTGCGCTGGCGGACGCGCTGGTTGATTTCGGTATGCAGGCGTTTGTTTTCCTGCTCCTCGCGCCGGAGTTCGTGGAGGATGGCCTGGGTCATGCGGGCCAGTTGCGACATCGGGCCGTCGACGCGCCCCAGCGATTCGATGGGCGTCTGCCCCTCGCGCACCTCCTCGATAAGCCGCTGCAACTGCCGCGCGGGGCGAATCCACTGCCGTTCGTGGCGGGCCGCGATGCGCCATGCCAGGCAGGCCGTACATGCCCCCAGGGGAACCTGGACGAGCAGCCACCAGGCGCCGGGTCCGAAATACCAGAGGGCCACCCGCCAGACCCATGCCACGCCGATAACTCCGGCGGCAACCGCGGCGAGTCGCACCGGCAGACTCCAGCCGGCGGCGGGGGTCTGCGCCTGCGCGTCAGCCGATAATTGCGCGGCGGTTGGCTCCAAAGCGGAGCCTTCCTTAGCCAATCGGCGCGTTTTGCCGGTGGATGCCCCAGCGCCGTCCAAACCGCCCGATTGATACCCCGCCAATGTCTGAGACATGTCGCTTCACTCCCGCCTTGGCTATCGGACAACATGAGCGGCAAATTAACGCGTCGGATCATTGAACCGATATCTAAAGGCCAGAACCCACATTTTTCTCATTTTGGCAGGTTTTCGTCCGCCCAGGGACGGGAGAATAAACGGTATGATCGCCCCATTTTATGATTTGATTGTGATCGGCTCGGGCCCCGCCGGCCAGAAGGCGGCGCTGAGCGCCGCTAAGCTGGGGAAGCGCGTGGCTATTATCGAACGCAACATTGATCTGGGCGGCGTCTGCATCCACACGGGCACCATCCCCTCCAAAGCCATGCGCGAGGCGGTTCTCCATCTCACCGGCCTCAACGAGCGCGAGCTGTATGGCGCCAGCTACCGCGTCAAGCAAGACATCACGATGAGCGATCTCCTGTACCGCTGCCATCATGTCGTGCGCACGGAGATCGAGGTCATTCGCAATCAGATGCACCGCAACGGCGTGACTGTGCTGGTCGGCGCCGCCTCGTTTCTCGATGAGCACACCATCCGCATCATGCACGACAACGACGCCACTGACATCCGGGGCCGTCACATTCTCATCGGCGTCGGCACAAATCCCGCGCGTCCGGCGGACGTCCCCTTTACGCCCAACGTCGTGATCGACAGCGACGAACTGCTTAAACTCACGACCTTGCCGCGCTCGATGACCGTTGTCGGCGGCGGCGTCATCGGGACCGAATATGCCTGCATGCTGGCGGCGGTTGGCGTGCGCGTGACTCTGGTCGAATCGCGCTCGCGCCTGCTGGAATTCCTCGATGACGAAATCGCGGAGAACCTGCAGTTCCGCATGCGCGACATGGGCATCCGCCTCAAGTTGGGTGAATCCGTGAATATGATCACCGTCGAGGACGGCGTGGTTCACGCGGTATTGGCCAGCGGCAAGCGGCTGATCTCTGAAACCCTGCTTTATTCCATCGGCCGCCGCGGCGCGACCGACGATCTGAATCTCGCCGTCACTGGCCTTAAGGCCGACTCGCGCGGACGATTGCCGGTGAACGAAGTCTGCCAGACTTGCGTGCCGCATATTTACGCGGCAGGCGATGTGGTGGGATTCCCGGCGCTGGCCGCCACGGCAATGGAGCAGGGCCGGCTTGCTTCAAGCCACATGTTTCAGAAAGCCTCCGACGGGCAGCGACCGGCCGTTTCCGACGCGGGCGGGTCCGGTCCCGGCGGGCCGCAGTCACTCTTTCCGTTTGGCATCTACACGATTCCGGAAATCAGCATGGTCGGCCAGACCGAGCAGGGCCTGACCAAGCAGAACATCCCCTACGAAGTGGGCATTGCCCGCTACCGCGAAATCGCGCGAGGGCAGCTCATTGCCGATCCGCACGGTCTGCTTAAGCTGCTATTTCATCCAGACAGCCGCCGCCTGCTGGGCGTCCATGCCATCGGAACGGGCGCGACCGAGCTTATCCACATCGGCCAGACCGTTATCGCGGCGGGGATGCTGATCGATTACTTTGTTGAGTCGATCTTCAATTACCCGACGCTTGCGGAGTGCTACAAGGTCGCGGCGCTGGATGGGATCAATCGCGTGCGATTGGTGTCACGAACAACCGAAGCCGAGGCTACGGCGCCGACGGCCCAGGCGGCGTAGCAGCCAATTCGGCAGCCCGCGCCGTAACCCCCGCTTGTTCGCGCCAACTTGCGATCGTACGATAACTCCATGGGTTTGACGCATGTAACGACTACGGTCCGCAGGCTGGCCGGTGGCGGCAAGGGGTTCGCGGCCGAATTTCTCGTCGATACGCGGGCCGTTGACTGCCTGGCTCCGGCCAAGGCCCTGCGCAAGGCCGGCATCAAGCCCGAGGGGAAAAATGTCTACGAGCCGGCGGATGGCAGTCCGGTGGAACTTGAATATGGGTTTGCGCGAGTATCACTGATGGGGCAGGAGACCGTCACGCCCATCATTTTCGGCCCCGAAGGATCAGAGCCGATTCTCGGCGTGCTGGCACTGGAGGGACTGGGCATTTCCGTGGATCCCAAGACGCGGTCTTTGAAACGGGAGAGCGCGAGATCGCTGAAGCAGACTCGCCGATGATCGCTGCCGAGATTAACTGCAGGATCACCACTCGACTGAGCTCGCCGAAGCCCGTCTTGATCCGCGTCAGGATCAAGTCGCTGTAGGGCTGGCGGATGGAGAGGGCGCACATATACTCATCTGTCGGCCCATTGGATTGCGGTGTGTAGCGCGGCTCAGGACCATGTGTTTGGGGCATTTTGGGCCGTTGTGATGGAATACGAACTATACTATTTGAACGACGCGCTGGTGTCTCTCAAACGGATGTCGCCCGATGTGTCGCGTCGGATCGTGCGTAAAGTCGAGCGAATGCGGCACGGCCTAACAGGCGACGTTAAACGGCTCAAAGCCTTCGTCCCAAACTACCGCCTGCGTGTTGGCGATTGGCGCGTGTTATTTGAAATCGACGGCAAAGCCATCGTTGTGCATGAGGTCAAACATCGATCCGAAGCGTACGAGTAAAAAGGTGAACCATGTTGAAAGCAAAGTACGACCTGCTCATTCGCAACGGCAACGAGCGATACATAGTCATCCCTGAGAAGGAGTACGACGCAATGCAGGAGCGTCTTGAGGATGATGCGGACTTCCGGGCAATCGAAGCGTCGAAAAAGCGTCAGTCCCGCTCGCCCCGCATTCCTTCCGATCACGTCAAGCGTGAATTAGGAATTGTCTCCCGCCGCGCCAAGAACGGCGCATGAACGTCGTCGGGATCGAGACGGGGACATGACGGAAAACTCTAATCACGGCGCCGCAAGTCCGTAATCCTTCACAATTTGGTCATACAGCCCCATCCGCGCCGGAATAACCGCGCCTGCCACGAACGCCGGGCGCGTGGCGGGCGTCACCGCGAGCGTCGGCGCGGTCGTTGGCCGCCGCCCGCCGCGGGCCGCCGTGGTGAACAGGCCCTGGCGATTGCCGTTTTGCGTGGGTTCCCAGATGAACGTGCCCAGCCCCCTGTGATCGGGCAGATCGTGCATGATGTCGTTGGCCGGCCGCACCGCGTCGGCGATCTCGGCGCAGACGAAATACAGATTCGGATAGCGCTTTTCCAAATCCTCGAAATTGGCCTTCCATGTCTCGGGTTGCCCTTGCCACTGCGTGTAGCAGGACTCACCCAGCACGTCGAAGCGAACGCCGCGCGAGAGGGCATTATTTACCCATTGAACGGTGCGGCGATTGTTTCCGCCCAGATCGATGTGGAGCATGGTGATGATTTTGGGATCAACGTCCTCTACGCCTGCGAGGCCGGCTTTGAGCAACTGAGAAAGCTGGTCCCAATCGCGCGTGCTGCCGCCGTGATCGACCATCATGCCGGGCGTGATCTCGTTGCCCACCTGCACCATATCGGGCTCGGCGCCGGCGGCTTTCAATTGGCTGACCGCATCAAAGGTCCAGTCGTGGGTCTTCTTCACCAGATCGTCAAAGGAAAGATTGGCCCATGCCGACGGCGTAAACTGCTTGGACGGATCGGCCCAGGAATCGCTGTAGTGAAAATCAATCAGCAGCCCCATTCCCGCAGCCTTGGCTCGCTTGGCCATGAGAATCGTGTGAGGCAGGTCGCAGTAGCCCTGCGGGGAATAAGGCCGATCCCGCGGCGTGGGGACGGTTGGATCGACGAAGACGCGCAGACGGATGTAGTTGAAGCCGTGGTCCTTGAGAATCGCAAAGATGTCTTTCGTTACGCCGCCATCGCTATATTTCACGCCGCGGTCTTCCGACTGCTGCACGGAGGAAATGTCCGCTCCGATTATAAATGGCGGCATGGGCTTGGAGACGCCGAGCTTTGATGGCGGCAGTGAGGCAGGGTCCAGAGTGACCAGATCGGATTGCGTGGTCTGGGCTGAAGATATCGACGTGATTGCGGCGCAGATGAGGGTCAGGAAGGCGCAAAGGCCGGGGAGCCCAATCGCAGATGGAATTTTCATCGGCAGTTCCGGTAAATCGGCGCATGCTCTGGCACGCTGTTTCAATAAGTAGT
>JBEKYH010000188.1:0-8787 GCA_049511115.1 Tepidisphaeraceae bacterium
CGAAGTGCGAATCATCATGGGCGGTACTGAAAAACTGGGCACCGGCGTCAACATTCAGGCCAAGCTCAAGGCACTCCATCACATCGACGCGCCATGGCGGCCCTCCGATATGGAGCAGAGAGAGGGCCGCATTCTGCGGCAAGGCAACGAGAATCCGACCGTCGAGATTCTCCGCTACGGCGTTGACCGGAGTTTTGACGCCAATGCCTATCAGCGGCTGGATACGAAGGAACGATTCATCAAATCGGTCATGATCGGGACCAACACCGAACGTGAGGCCGAGGATGCCGGCGCGGAAGCCATCACGTCCTTTGCCGATGCCTTTGCGGCTATCAGCGGGAATCCCCTAGTCCGCGAAAGATTTGACCTTGAAACGAGAATACGCCACCTGGAACGATTGGAGAATCAGTTTGAAGCGGACCAGAGCCGCTCGCGCGACAATCTCCGCCGTGCCAAGATGGAGGCGGCCCACTCAGAGAAGATGTCCGGTGAGATTCGCAGGCAGTCCGCAGCCATTCAGCCAGCCTTTGCCGACGCCGAGAAATTGAAGGTTGTCACGGCCGACGGCACGGATGAAGGAAAGGACAATGCCCAGGCGATCCTCGAAGCCTTCGTCAAGAAACATCTTCAAGCGGCTTCCGAAGAGATGACCAAACAGCTTCGCCTCGACAGGCAATGGCGCGACGTGAGAGACCGGCGGATCACCGTCTCTTTACCGGAGGTCAAAATCAACGGGATTGTCTTGCAACTCGAATCGCAGATTCAATACCGCGCCGCCGACGGTCCCTGGGCCGAGCGAATCTCAGACCCGGAAATTCGCTACTCATTCAAAATATCCAGTACGGACCTTTGGAAGTCAGGCAACGTCACTACCGGGCGTGGATTAGCGGAGTCGGTCACCCGAAGAATCGCCGAGCTTGAAGACGATGCCCGACACCGGGACCGCATCGCCGAAACCAAGCGGCGACAAATTGTGGAACTCACTGGCTTGCAAAATCGGGGATTCACGCACGCCGAAGAACTTGAACAGCAGCGACGCCGGCTGCAAGAGGTCAAGACGGAACTTGAGGAATCGTCGAACGCGAACGCGCCCGCGAAGAATTAGTGGCATCAACAGTACCGACTCGTCCTGTTCCAGAGTGCAGCGCCGCCGCCGAATCCGATTTCTACGCACGAACAACACCACTTTGTCGCGCAAGTCGTTTGAAAATAAGCGACGGGAGTTCAGTCTTGATGTCCACAGGATACAGGCCCAGGATCGCAGCCTGGACCACATCCTCCTGCTGACAAACCCATTCAACGAGGCGACTCGTCATCGCAACTTGCGTCATTCCCAATCGGTTTGAAAGTTCTGAGAGATGCTCCTTCGCTTGCGGCAATAGTTCTATCCGCATGATGACGCGTCCTGCGAAATTCGAACTATTTGCCATGACGGTGCCCATTTGCGTTTGCATCACCTTCTTAGTCGAATAATCCTGCCGTCTTTTCGCTGCCACAAATCAAAAAAGCTCCCAACCTGCCGAAGAATAACCTCCAGCCGACTCTCGGCCAATCCACGCCTTCGGGCACATTCGGCAACTTCGTCGCCATGTGACCCTCCGCAGCAACTTCGCCGATAGCCACCCTCGCGCCAGTTCGCACAAGCCGCGTTGCCCTTTTGTGGCTTGATTTGCCGGACCCGGTCGTGCCGTCAAGGTCTGCCCCAGAGGGTCCCCGCCTGCCGGCCTTGTCCACCTTGACTGCACGACCCATCGGCCCGGCCGAGATGCGCCACCGGGCAACGAGGCCCGATGCTTTACAAACAACACGCGGCCCCAAGACGGCGTTGCTTCAAATGGAGACAGAAAATGGAAACCCAAATCGAAACCGAATCAAACAAACAGACCGTGCTTCACGGCGACTGCGTCGAAGTGATGAGTACACTGGCCGCGGAAAGCGTGGACTTTATCCTCACCGACCCGCCGTATCTATGCCGCTTCACCGACCGCAGTGGCAGGAAGGTATTGAACGATGACCGTCACGATTGGCTGGTTCCCGCTTACAACCAAATGCACCGTGTTCTTAAACCCAACTCACTGTGCGTTACATTTTTCGGCTGGACCCGCCTCGAAATCTTCGCACAGGCATGGGCAGGCGCAGGGTTCCGCATCGTAGAGCACTTTGTCTTCGCAAAGCACTACGCTTCATCTTCACGGTTCGCGGCACGCCACCATGAGCAGGCATACTTGTTGGCGAAGGGGTTTCCGGGTCTCCCGGAGACACCGCCCCCAAGCGTTCTGGAATGGCGCTACACGAAGAACTCCTTCCACCCTACCCAAAAGCCGCTATGCGTTCTCAAGCCCCTGATCGAGGCTTACACGCAGCCGGATGACCTGATACTCGATCCCTTCTGTGGTTCAGGCTCCACACTGGTCGCAGCCAGCAGGCTGGGGCGTCGAGCAATCGGCATTGAACTGGACGAGCAGTACATCGACGTTGCCAAAGGACGATTAGCCGCAGCTTGAAACGAACTCGCTCGACGAGCGTTTCTCGGCTTCGCCGAAGGCTTGGTTCCCTACCACCTCGGACCTGATCTTGCGCTCCGCAAAACGGCGTCAAGGCCTTCGCCCCATGAGTACATGGGTTCCCCTCCTTGACCCCGTTTCGCTCCGCTGAAAGACCCTCCGGCCATGAGGTGGTAGGGGGAGGAATGTGTCATTGCTTCAATACCCATTCACGGAAGGTGACTAAGAAACCCGCCTGTGCGATGCTGGGATATGACGACCGCAGCCTACCAGGCGAAACAATACCTCCTCAGCCACGCCGAACTAAGATTCTTTCGAATCTTGCGTCGTGCCGTCGAGTATCCTTTCGCGGTTGCTCCCAAAGTTCGACTTGCTGATGTAGTTTCCTGCCGGCGAAAGCGACCGTCTGTTTTCGCGCTGGCCCCGATTACACAGAAACATCTTGATTTTGTTCTGTATGACTGGCGGACGAGCCGGATAGTCGGTGCGGTGGAACTGGACGACTCGTCGCATGAACGACCCAAAACGGCCCGGCGAGATGAATTGGTTAATCGGATTCTGCGGATGGCGGGAATTCCTTTGGTTCGTATCCGTGCGGCCAGCGCCTATGAACTACTTGCACTAAAAGACCAATTGGCGTGCGCGTTGAAGAGTTACCACTTCAAGGGTGCAGCAAATGCTTCCTCACCCAATCAACGACCTCACGGTGTTCTGGCGCGACGGGCCGCATGTACACATCCGCGACGGAGGAGCTGGCGGCGTGTCCGAGCCAACGGCGCATGTCGCTGATAGAGCAACCTTTCCGCGAGCCGAATTCCGTCGCGCCCAAGTGCCGCAGCACGTAGAAGCCCCCTAATGTCTCGCCCAAGTCTTTCATCGACTCACGTAACCGGCGCCACCACAAGTGCACCGCATCGCAGTTCCCATGCAATAGCGGCTGGCCCTTGCGCGTCACGTAGAGTAATTCACCCGTCTCGCGAGGATGTTCTTTCAAGTATTCCGCAATGGCCTTCCAAGCACCCGGAGGAGTATCGCCATACCGCTCCAAGCCGGTCTTGCCGCGACGCAGGTCGTATCCCTTGGCATCGATCTGTCCGGCTCGCACAGCCGAAATGTCCCCCTGGCCGAACCCAAGCCCGATTCCCATCCAGACAATCGCCCGACTTCGTGCGTCACACTTGTCCAAAATGGCTTTGAGTTGCGCCAGTGTCGGCAGTGTCCGGGCAGACCGTGCCTTGCCACGCAGCTTGTCACGGGCATCCCAGTTCCAGCCTAAGACCTGTTCCCCATGTTCCAGCCGACCCGCCCGGTCAATGATCGCTTTGACCGTCTGAAGCCGCTGATTGACCAAAGCATCTGAGAACCCGGCCCTGACGAGTTCAGTGTTGTACTCCTCGACATCCTGCATCTTGAGATCAATGACCGACAGTGTGCCGGCCGTGCCGGAACCGTGCCGCCTGTTGATAAACTTCATGAATTGTTTCACGTCGTATCGCCGGGCGGCCAGGACGTCGGGGCTGATGGTTCCCGGCCGACGCGCCTCGCCCGGCTTTCGCGCTCTCTTTTCCTCAAAGAACAGATAATTGGAGGCAACATGCAATAGGCTGCCTGGAACAATCTTCGCACTTGCCACGGGCTGTGCGCTCATTGCTTCCTGCTTCGCCTTGTCGCTTTTGTGTGGCGCACCCCGCAAATGCTCCGCCAGCCAATTGCCGTATTCCTCCGACGCGGTGTCCTTGCTAACCAAGCCGAATCGGTAGCGTCGCGGGACTCCATTCTGGGGATCGCGATAGTTGACGTGCCAGCCGATTCCCTGGCTCTTCGTAAAGCTCAGTTTCGGGATTCGACGCTTTGTATGCACACCCATTTGACGCTCCGGCGGACGTCTCAATCGGGCGTCACGCTCGAAGAATTGTAGTACGAGTCGGTCGAAAAATGTCGTACTTGGGTCGGTACGCCGATTTTCGGCAGTGAAGACAAAATAAAAAATCGCCTGTATTTACAGGCGATTTCTCAAATCGGGGTGACAAGATTTGAACTTGCGACCTCTTGGTCCCGAACCAAGCGCTCTACCAAGCTGAGCTACACCCCGGTTTTAGACAGTGTACGGACGGGGATCGCGAAGGCAAGCGAGTTCATGCGCGAGGAGTTGCGGAACGCGGGCTGGCGTGGACGTTCGCCGCCATAACGGGTAACTTGCCTCAGGCGCGGATTGAGGGCACGACGCGTGGGGAGGGAATTGCCCAGTTATTTTGGAGACCTCGTATGCCGTGGATTTCGGTTGGCGATTTTCGATACCCAGGTGGATGGAGCCAGGGGGTTAATGGTGCGGAGCAGGCTCGCGATTATTGCCGCCAGCTTGAAGAAGGCGGCATCATCTATTTTGATTCCACGCCATTTGAGTTTCCGCAGGAGGAGATCGACTTCCTTCTTTCGCAAAAGCAAAGCTCTTTCAAAGGCCATAAAAATATCTCCTATCGCCCCGGCGCCGATCTTTTGCGCGGAGACGCCGGCGAGACGCCGGAGGCGAGCGCCAAGCTGCGCGCGATCATGCGTTCCTTCTCCCAGCGCGTGACCGCGTTCGCGGATCAGTTTCTGGCCCCCTACGCAAAGCTTCGCAAGCTGGATTTCGCCAGCTATCGGCCGGTGGAGGAGCAGAATCGGGATCTGCCGCTGCATAAACGCAATGACCTGGTGCACGTCGACGCATTTCCCAGCCGCCCCACCCGCGGCGGGCGCATTCTGCGGATTTTCGCCAACATCAATCCGCGCCGCGGCCGTGTCTGGGAGGTGACCGAGCCTTTCGAGGCCATCGCGAAAAAGTACGCCGGCGACGCGGGACTGAAGGAATTGACGGCGGATTCCCCGGTCCGCTCGCTGCTCCGGTCGATGAGCCCCCTGCTCAAGACCGTCGGCGTCAAGGGCACCGACCGCTCGGCATACGACCGGTTCATGCTCCGCTTCCATGATTATCTGAAGGAGAATTCCGACTACCAGAGCAACCATCCCAAAGAGCGGATCGAGTTTCCGCCCGGATCATCATGGATGGTCTATACCGACACGGTGCCGCACGCCGTGCTGTCGGGGCAATATGCGCTGGAGCAGACCTACATCATCCCGGTCGAGGCGATGGTCGCGCCAACCCACGCGCCGATCCGCGTGCTGGAGGAGATGGTCGGCCACGGGTTGGCAAAGTAAATGAGCCGGTTAGACAGCCAGGAATAAGGCCGGACTCACCTTGAAGTGCTCAGCAAGTTTGATGGCGTTAGCCTTGCTGATGGCGCGGTCGCCGCGAAGTATGGCGGCGCCGAGAGATCGATTGCCGAGAATGCGGCCGATATCGGATGCGGTCATATCGCGGCCCTCCATTAGAAATCTGAGGGTTTGAATCGGGTTTTGCACGGCTTGCTCGTCGAACAAGTCCCTATCGTACTTCTCGATAAAGGTGGAGATCGCCTCCAGGTAATCATCTTGATCGCGCGTGCGGCGCTTGAGCAGCGCAAGGCGATCGACGACTTCCGCGGCGTTGTGATAATCGACGGCATCGCGCAGCGGGCGAGGCCAGAATAATTGATGGCACAATTCAGCGAAGGTGGCGGGAATCGCCGGAATTGAGTCAATTGATTTTGACATATCTGACCTCATAGTTATACAGCCAATTCCGAATTGCGGCTCCGACCGTCTTAAAGCTCTTCCTTCCATCGTTGCTGATCGTACTGCCTGTGCGTCAGAATCCGCAGTATATAGACACGGCCCTTATCGGCGTGCGCCGGCAGGTGGTGAATCGCGGTAATCAGACGGTACTTGTTTCCCGCGATGTCAAATACGGCAACCGTGCTTCCGGACCCGTGAGTCGCCACAAAATCAACTCGCTTGCCAAAGGTCGCCTTTGCATCGGTTGGCGATCCCCAGGACGATCTCATCACAATTTCAATCCAATGACGTAAAGCCGCTTCAGAATCGGAATAAGCCCTGATCGTCCAGAAATCTTTCAACCGCCGCACGGAAATTATCCGCATCGACACTCCCCAACTGAGCACAAATTGTACACGACTCGGCCGTTTGTGTCAAGTTCGAGGTCAAACACCACCCAGCCAGATCAAAGTCGCGGCGTGCGACCTCAAGCCGCCGTGATCTTCTCCACTCCCCCCATCAGCGGCCGCAGCGCGTCCGGCACCGTCACGCTGCCGTCCGCGTTCTGATAATTCTCCAGAATCGGGATCAAAATCCGCGGGCTGGCCACTACGGTGTTATTCAGCGTGTGGCAGAATCGCACCTTGCCGCCTGAATCGCGGTAGCGCAGATCAAGGCGGCGGGCCTGGAATTCATACAGGCGGCTGGCCGAATGCGTCTCGCCGTAGCCGGTCGCGGAGTCCTTGCCGTCAAAGCGGCTGGGCATCCAGGTTTCAATGTCCATCATCGAGGCGTTCTTGACGCCAATATCGCCGGTGCAGCATTGGATCACGCGATAGGGCAATTTAAGCCGCTTGAGGACTTCTTCGCTGTACCCGAGCATTTCCTTGTGCCAGCGCTTGCTCTCCTCTATGTCGTTCTTGCAGATCACGACCTGCTCGCATTTATCGAACTGATGAACGCGATAAAGGCCGGCGGTGTCTTTGCCGGCCGCACCGGCTTCGCGCCGGAAGCAGGTACTTATCGCCACGTACTTCCGAGGCAAATCCTGCTCGCTCAGCATCTGATTCATGTGATACGCCGTCAATCCCACCTCGGCGGTGCCGGTCAGGAACAATTCATCGGCCGGAACATGATACGTCTGCTCTCGTCCGGCCGGAAAAAACCCGGTGCCGCGCATGGCGACCTCGCGCACCAGGACCGGCACATTGAGCAGGGTAAACCCCTTCTCCCGCACCATCATTTCCATCGCCAGGCGCAAGATGGCCGCGTGCAACTCCGCCCCCGCGCCCTTGAGGAAATAAGACCGGCTCCCCGCCAGCGCAACTCCGGCCTCAAAATCAAACAGCCCCAGCTTGGCCCCGATTTCCATGTGGCTCTTGGGAGCAAATTCAAACCGGCGCGGCTCCCCCCAGGTGTACAGGACCACATTGTCCGCGGCGTCCTTCCCCGCTGGAACATCATCATCCGGCGGCTGGGGGATTTGCAGGAGCAAGCCCGCAAGCTTCTGGTCGATCTCATCCTCTATCCTTTTGGCCTGCTCAACCCTCGCCTTGAGCACTCCCATCGCGGCGATGGCGTTCTTCTTTTCCTGCGGGTCTTTCAGCTTGCCGATGGATTTGGACGATTCATTCTGCTCGGCCCGCAGTTTGTCGTACTCCTGTTGCGCGCGCAGCCGCTGGCCGTCCAGGTCGAGAACGGCGGCAATGTTGACGGCCACATTCTTGAGCTCCGCCCCCCGGCGATATTTTTCCGGGTTCTCACGTAAATCCTTCAGATCAATCATGGATTTGTTTTATCAGAACGAGCCGGATTCTCCAATGTGGGGACGGGAGCGGCGCGCTGATAAGAAAAGAGGAATGAACGCTGTGGCGCAGAGGCGCTGAGGTAGGAAAGACGAGGAAGTCCGATTCGTTTTTTTTATTTCTCCGCCTTTTCTTCCTCAGCTCCGTGCCTCAGCGTTCGTTCCATCTTCAAATCCCCTGAAAATCCTGCCCGCGCGGATCGGCCACCGCCAGGACGAGCGCGGAGATTTGCGCCGGATGAGCGGGCTTGAGGATGCGGCCAAGCGTTTGGAGCGTGGCGGACGTGGTCATCACGTCATCGACGATCACGACGCGCTGGGCGGCGATTTCCGCGGGTCTTTTCAGGGCGAACGCGCCGCGGACGTTTTCCTCGCGCTCGGTGCGTGAATGAATGCCTGTCTGGCGCGGCGTATGCCTCACGCGAACCGCCGGGCGGACGACGCGCACGTTGGCAAGCTTCGCCAGCGCGCTGGCCAGCAGGTCGGCCTGGTTATAGCCGCGGCCGATGTGACGGGCCCAATGCAGCGGCACCGGCACGAGCACATCGCAATCAGCCAGCAGCCGCTTCACGCGATCTTCGGCGAGCAACCGGCCAGCGAGTTCATCGGCCAGCCGCCATAGCCGGCGGTATTTCATGGCGTGGATCATCTCCCGCAGCGGCTCGTCGAACCGGCCCAGGCGGATGATCGATTGGAACGGGGGAAGCCCCCTGCCATGACACCATGGGCACGGCGCCCCGTTCGACACCACCGGAAGTGCACATCTGGCGCAAGCCGGCGCGGCGGCGAGGTGATCCAGTCCGGCCTGGCAGCGATAACAGAGAAAATCGCTCCCATTGCAGTCGG
>JBEKYH010000189.1:0-8755 GCA_049511115.1 Tepidisphaeraceae bacterium
AACAGCCAAACGCGACGATATAGAGATTCGCGGCGGTCAAACCAGTTAGCGCCATCGTGTGATTGAGCTGCGGTTTGCCGTCCGCGCCGTTCACTGCCGTGGCAAAGACTGCGGCCATGATGAACAAGGTTATTGCCATTCCCACCGAACCAATGATAAGCAGTGGTTTGCGGCCGAGCCGATCGATCAGGCCGATGGCGATGAAAGTGGACAGAATATTGACGAACCCGGTCAAAAGGTTGATCCGCAGGGCGGCCTGTTCGGACGCTCCGGCGGCCTGCCACAGGACGGCGCCGTAGTAGAAGATGATGTTGATGCCGACAAATTGCTGAAAGGCGGCAAGCCCCATTCCCACCCAGACCAGCGAGGCCACGTGACCGGTGCGTGGATCGCGCAGATCGCGCAGGTGCGGGCGATGTTCGCCGCGCAGGCTCACTTCCACTTTGGCCAGGACGGCATCGGCTTCGTTGCCGATGATCGTGGCGAAAACTTCGCGTGCCCGCTCGCGTTTTCCAGCGGCAACCAGGTATCTGGGGGACTCGGGGATCGTCAGGACGCCCAGGAAGAATGCGGCCGCCGGAACGGCTTCCATCCAGAACATCCAGCGCCAGGCGGGCGCTCCCAGCCAGAGAATCTCACTGGCGCCGCCGGCGGCGTGTGCGAGCAGGAAGTTGCTCAAGAATGCGCAGAACAGGCCAAGCACGATGGCCAACTGCTGCAGTGACGCGAGCCTGCCGCGAAAGCGCGGGGGAGCGACCTCGGAAATGTACATCGGGGCGAGAATGCTGGCCGCGCCGATCGCCAGGCCGCCCAGGACTCTGGCGGCGATGAACATGCTGGCCGAATTGGAGGCGCCCGAACCATAGGCGCTGAGGAGAAAGAGGATCGCCGTCAACAGCATGGTGGGCTTGCGGCCCATGAAATCCGCCAATGTGCCGGCGACGAAGGCGCCGACGGCGCATCCGAGCAAAACCGACGCGACTGCGAATCCGGTGCCCGCCGACTGCGTGCCGAAGGTCTGGGACAGTGCGTCCACGGTGCCGTTGATCACGCCGCTATCGAAGCCAAAGAGAAATCCTCCGATGGCGGCGATAAGGGCAAGTGCGATCACGTGACCCACGCCCCCCAGCAACGAGTTAGCGAAAGGGTCCGGGCAGGCTTGGCCCGGGGAGTTAAGAATCGGTTTTTGACCGATTGGGCCGCCTTGGGTCAGTTCATTCATAAAAGAGCCTCCGCGTTAGCAGGTGGGTGGTTTAGAAATCAATTCCGACTCGGCAGCCGACCACGAGGGCGTCGGTGGTGTGCTCGTCGCCGTTGGGATGATTGATGAATTGAAGATCGGGCTGGACATATACCGAACGGCTCAGCAGGTAGATTCGATAGGTCAATTCGAACGCCAGCTCATAATCCTGAATGACCGTTGCCGGCGTAACCAGTTGAGCCTGCTGCTCGGCGTATCGAAGGTCGTCGCTGAATATGCCGTAGAGAACGCCCAGGCCGACCTCATCGGTGGGCTGGCAGTCAAAAATGCCGCGTGCGACGGCGCCGGCGGTGAAGAAGAAGGGCATGGTCCCGACGGCAGGATTGTTGGAAAATGTGGCCGAGCCGAAGAGGCCAAGACCGCGATTGGTCTGGCGCGGGCCAAAAAGCACAACGCACTGATCGAACAAGGCATATTCGCCGGAACTGCCGCGCTGGGTATCGGCGCTTCCAAAGACGGCCTGCGTGCTGGCGTCGTACCAGGCGCCCAGTTTGTAGTCGCCGGTCAGGCCTTTATCGCCTGGAAGACCATTCACCTGCAGGCCCGCTTCGCCGATCACAAAGACCGGGCCGCGCATGGTCAGGTCCCATCCGTGGCGGTCGATGCCGCGCTGATTGGGGTCGCCGTCGTATACACCCACCATGGCATAGGTGCGCGGGGTGGGCCGCACTTTCACGAGGCTGCCCCAGGTCGCGTCGGGGTATGCGGTCATGCCGGGGGCATTGAAGTAAATGCCGACGGGATTGCCGTCGAAACCGTTCTGCATGAAGAAGTAGTCGTATTGCAGGACTTGAAAATCATCGTTGGCGGAAATGCGTCCGAGCCGCAGTTCGATCCGGTCATCGGCAAGCTGCTGTTGATACGCCGCGTCCACCAGGCGAAATGATTCGCCGCCATAGACCTGTTGAGTATCAAACAGGTTGCCGATGTACTGCTTGGAAAGGCTGTCGCCCCAGCGTTCGGAGAATTGCACCAGGAACGAGGCGCCTGGTATGCCGGCCATCTTGTTCAGGTCCGCCAGGAAGTTCAGGCCGAGATTGCTGGCTTCGGTGATTCCCTCTCGCTGGCCGCCGGACGGGTTGGAGGCCATGTCGGTTTCGAGATTGAGGTCGGGAGTGATGCCGAGGTTTTCCAGCTCGGTTCGCGCGCCGCCCCAATCGCCGAATAAATGGCCCAGTGGTACGCTCATCTGGTACGGCGGGATGGGGGTTGGGACTTCATCGTTACGCACTCCGGCAGGAGCCTGATTTGGCTCGATGACCGTCGGCCCTGACGATGTTGCCTCGGCGGACGGGGCGGGGGCGGTAGTCGGCCCCGCCTGCGCCAATACAATTGACGCCGACACGAAAAATCCAACCGCAGCACTAAAAGGGCTGATCAGGCGCCTCATGACTATGCTCCTCCGAATAGTCGAAAGCCCCCTTTGAATGCATTTGCGTTATGACCGTCGCGGCAGCCCGGTGGTGGCTTGATCGACGACCCACCGATGTCGATTACGAGGACACTCATATATGCAAACTCCAGGCGGGACTGAGGCGTTTCCAAATCCGCATCGAATGGGACTGACTCAAGGCTGGAAGCACATTCTGTGCCACAAATCCATCTTCGTGGTCGCCTGGGTTTAACTTATCGTTCAACGATCGCGGCGGCAGGCATGGGTGGCCGGGGGAATGACGGCGTTTGGGGTGCGTTCTTCTCTACCGACTCCCATCCGCCACCCAGGCCCTTATACAAAGCGACCAGGTCCAGGGAGATCTCTCCGTCGCTGACGGCGAGCGCATCCTGCGCGGCGAACAGCGAGCGCTCGGAATCGAGAACCGTCAGGTACCCAGTTACGCCGTTGGCATACTGGTCGTTGGCGATTCGCACCGCCTCGGCGTCGGCGTTTACGGTCTGGCGGTAAAGTTCGCGGCGTTCCTGCTCGCGCTCGAAAGCAATGATGGAATCTTCCACGTCGCGCACTGCCAGCAGGATCGTCTCCTGGTAATTTGCCAGAAGCTCTTCGCGCACAGCGCGGCGCGAATCCACATCGGCGAGCACCCGGCCGGCGTCAAATAGCAGCCAGCGCGCGCTGGGACCGACGCTTACATAACGGCTTGACCAGTTGAATAACTGCGGCGTGTCGGTGGCGCCGACGCCGAAGTCGCCTGTGAGCGAAAATTGCGGATAGAGATTCGCCTCTGCGACGCCAATTGAAGCGGTCGCGGCGGCGAGCTGCCGTTCGACACGGCGAACGTCGGGACGGCGGCGCAGCAGATCGGAAGGCAAACCGACGGGAACCCTCGCCGGCGGCTGCGGGATCGGCGCGGATGGGGACAGCTCGGCCAGCAGCGAGTCGGGGGATTGGCCAAGGAGGACGCCAAGGGCGTGGATCGACTGCTTCGCCTGGGCGTCGAATGCCGGCAGGCTGGCGGCGGTATTGGTTACTTCCGACTGCGCGCGGGTCACATCCAAGTCGCCGGTGACGCCAACGGCGCGAAGGCGCTGGGTCAGACCAAGCGAGTCCTGAGCGATGCGCAGATTGTCGCTGGCAATGGCCGACCTTCGCTGGATCGTGCGCAGCTCGACGTAGTCGCGGCATACTTCGGCCAGCAGCGAGACCAGAACGTCGCGGCGATCTTCCGTCTGAGCTTGCAGGGAATCGCCGGATGCTTCGATCCCGCGGCGTTCCCCGCCGAAAATATCAAGTTCCCAGGTCGCATCGAAGCCGGCCTCGTAAAAGTTGTAATCGCCCGTCTTCGCGGGAAACAGTGGACCGTCACTGCGATCGAATTGGTAACCGCCACCGACGTTGGCCGTGGGAAACAGGGCTGCCTTGGCACCAGACAAATCGGCCCGGGCCTCGCGCACGCGCGCGGCCGCTGAACGCAAATCAAGGTTGGATCGGACGGCGCGATCGATGAGGGTGTCAAGCGTTGCATCGTCCAAAGTGGTCCACCATTGCTCGGGGACGTCGGGACCGGGCTGCACCATGGACGGACGGGTCGCAGGTCCTCCAGCCGCCGTGACGGGGGACGAATTTGCGGCTTCGGCCGCCGACCACTTGGCCTGGGTGTCAACCGCCGGGCGGCTGTAGTTGGGTCCTACCATGCAGCCCGACAGGCCAAGCAGATAAACGGTAACCAGGCATAATCTGACGGTTTCCTTCAAGGCTTTAGGACGAAACGCCTCACATTCCCGCATAGGACTTCGCTCCCGTTCATCGCCATGAGCTGTCTGATCACGATTTCGTCGCACTGGCGCCAGCTGTCGCCATTTCCCGCGCCGGATGGGTCGCACCCATGTCAGACGGCGGCTCCGGCGGATTCACAATAATTCGCGACCCGCGCGTCCCGGTTAAAAACGTCCAGACCCATTGGACGAAAACGCTCACGCGCATGCTTCGCTGGGCCAGGGACCGAAGATGGACAAACGCCCATGCGAGCCACGCGATGAATCCGCTCATTTCAAGCTTGCCAGTCTGGAGAATTGCGAATCCCTTTCCGACGACCGCCATGTTGCCTTTGTCGAAGTATTTAAATGGCTCTGGGGCGGGCGCGCCGGTGATGCGCCGGTGAATCAGTTTGCCGACATAGTGCCCTTGCTGAATGGCCACCTGCGCGACGCCGGGAAGCGGCTTTCCATTCTGATCGAGTGACGCCGTGTCACCGATGACGAAAATCTCGGGATGGCCGGGAATCGAAAGGTCGCCGCCGATACGAACGCGCCCCGCGTGGTCCGTTGGCACATTCAGCCATTTTCCCGCCGGCGATGGGGCAACGCCGGCGGTCCAGATCACCGTCTTGCTGGCGATGCGCTCGCCGGCAACGATAACGCCGTCCTGATCAATTTCGTCCACGCCCTGGCCCAGGCGGACCTCGACGCCGAGTCTTTCCAATCGCTTCTTGACTCTATCGGAAAGGTGCTCGGAATAACTGCCAAGCACACGCTTGCCCCTGTCCACCAACACTATTCGGGCTGACGTCGGGTCGATGCGGCGGAATTCAGAGCGCAGCGTGGTGCGCACTAAATATGCAATGGCGCTGGCCATCTCCACGCCGGTCGGACCCGCGCCGACCAATACAAAGGTCAGCAGGTCGGCGTGGCGGCTGGGGTCCTCCTCGGCTTCGGCCTGCTCGAATGTGCGAAGAATCTTATTCCGCATCACCGCGGCATCGGCAAGGGTCTTCAATCCCGGCGCGAATTTCGCGAACTCGTCGTGGCCGAAGTAGCTGTGCGTCGCGCCGGTCGCCAGGATCAGGTAGTCGTAATGGAATGGGACATCGCGACGGTCGACGGAGCTGACGACGATGTTTTGTTGCTCCTTATCGACACCACTCACCTCGCCGAGGATCACAATCGTGTTTAACTGCTTTTCGAAAATCCCCCGGAGCGGGGCGCCGATCTGCCCGGGTCCCAGGGTCGCTGTAGCTACTTGGTACAAAAGCGGTTGGAAGACGTGGTGATTATTTCGATCAATGAGGTGGACCTCCGCGCGAGTCTTTGCAAGGGCCTTGGCCGCGGCGAGCCCTCCGAAGCCGCCGCCAACGATGATGATGCGAGGTAGATGGTCAGGCATGACTACATCCAACAAGAACCGCCGCCATTGCGTCGCCAGACGCCTGCCAGAACGATGCCGGCACGACACGACGACCGGGGTGGCGGTTTCAAATCGAATGACAGGCGACGCAACACCCATGCCAAGCGTGGTCCGGTTTTTGACCCGGGCCAATGTGACCCTCGGACCACAAGCGCGTCCGCGCTATGGGCCAATTATTTGTCACTTGGGCAAAACGGCTCCCGTTGGCTGATGTCGCGGGCCGCCGATTAAGCGCAACAGATTAATGACTTGCGGAGTCGGGCACCGGAGTTATATTCCCTGCGACTACTGGAACAGAGATTGCGTAAGGTCGCCCCTTATGGCAGCAGCATTCTGTTGGCCGTTGCAACTTAACATTCAACTGGCAGACAGTACTGTGCCGGTCCTGGACCCGGCGTCGCCGAACGCGGCAGCCATCTACCACTTGTTTTTCGTCGTGTCTTTGATCTGTCTGGCGATCTTTGTCATCGTCGCCACGCTTATCTGCATGTCGGTCGTGCGTTTTCGAGCATCGGGTGGCGAGCTCCCCGCGCAGAATTTCGGAAGCGACCGTTCGGAGATCATCTGGACTATCTTTCCCGTGGTCATTGTTCTTTTTCTGGCGGTCATGTCGGCCAAGCTGGTGCTTTCGGCCCAGGCATCGGCGTCGGTGGATGTGGCGGGCCCGGGAAACGCCGACCTCATCGTGGTTGGCCATCAATGGTGGTGGGAAGCGCGGTATCCGGGTTCGGGCGTGGTCGCGGCGAACGAGATTCACGTTCCCATCGGCCATAAATTTCTCGTGCGCGTTGATTCGGCGGATGTGATTCACTCATTTTGGGTGCCGCAGCTCGCGCCCAAGATGGATATGGTTCCCGGACAGCACAACTACGTCTATCTGCAGGCTGATCAGCCAGGGGTCTACGATGGCGCATGTTCCGAGTTCTGCGGTGATCAGCATGCCTGGATGCGATTCATTGTGGTGGCGCAGTCCGAGTCGGAATACGCCCAATGGCTCGCCAGCCAGGCGCTGCCGGGGCGCGTGCCATCGGCGCCTTACGCTCTGGCGGGCAGAAAAATCTTTTTCACGCAGACCTGCATCAACTGCCATGCCATCGGCGGCACCAGCGCAATCGCCAATGCCGCGCCGGACCTCACGCATATTTCGCTGCGCCGCCAACTCGCCGCGGGGGTGATTCCTAATACACCCGACAATCTCGCCCGGTGGCTGAGGAATCCGCAGGACATCAAGCCTGGCTGCAAAATGCCGGATTTTGGTCTCGATGATAATCAGGTGAATCAACTCGTCGCTTATCTGGAGGGTCTGTAATGACCGCCAGTTCACTGTCCAAGCTAGAGCCCGCGGTAGATGAAGAAGCCGGCGCATCCTCGCTGCTTCGATGGTTCAGTTCCGTCGATCACAAGCAGATCGGCCTCCTCTATCTCTGCACTGGGGTTTTGTTCCTTCTCATCGGCGGCGCTGAGGCGCTGGCCATCCGCGTGCAGCTTGTCGTGCCGAACAACACGTTTGTCGGCCCGGCGCTGTTCAACCAGCTTTTCACGATGCACGGTACGACGATGGTTTTCCTGGTCGGGATGCCGTTCATCACGGGTTTTGCGAACTATCTGGTTCCCCTGATGATCGGAGCGAAGGACGTCGCGTTTCCCCGGTTGAATGCCTTTGGTTTTTGGCTCGTGCCGTTCGGCGGGATACTTTTGCACTACAGCTTTTTGACGGGATCGGCCCCCAATGCGGGTTGGTTCAGTTACGCGCCGCTGAGCGAGCACGCGTATTCCTCGCTGCAAGGCGTTGACTACTGGCTCATCGCGCTGCTGGTGCTGGGCATCGGATCCGTCACTTCGGGGATCAATCTGATCGTCACCATCCTGATTTATCGCGCTCCGGGCATGAGCCTCCAGCGCTTGCCGCTTTTCGTGTGGATGATGTTTATCACGGCTGTGCTGATGATCCTCGCCTTGCCGGCCCTCAACAGCGCTCTGGTGCTGCTGTTCGTCGATCGGACGCTTGGGGCCGCCCTCTACCAGCCCAGCCGCGGTGGAAACAGCCTGTTATGGCAGCATTTCTTCTGGATTTTCGGGCACCCGGAAGTCTACATCCTTGCGTTGCCAGCCTTTGGGATGATCTCTGAGGTTATTCCCGTCTTTTCGCGCCGGCCGATCTACGGGTACGAAATGGTCGCGGGCTCGACGGTGGCCATCGGAATTCTCAGCATGGGGGTGTGGGCCCATCACATGTTCGCCGTGGGGATGGCGCCGGTTTTCAACATTTTCTTTTCGGCCAGTTCGCTGCTGATCGCGATCCCCACGGGGCTGAAAGTCCTTAATTGGACCGCGACGCTGTGGGGCGGTTCGATCCGGTTGACGACCTCCATGTGCTTTGCGATTGCGTTCCTGATTCAATTCACCATCGGCGGATTGACGGGCGTGATGTTCGCGGTCGCCCCGGTTGATTGGCAGTTGACCCAGACCTATTTCGTCGTCGCGCATTTCCACTACGTGCTCTTTGGGGGGACGATTTTTGGGCTGTTCGCGGGCACGTACTACTGGTTCCCGAAGATGACCGGCCGCATGCTCAACGAACGGCTCGGCAGGGTCTCGTTCTGGCTCATGGTTCTTGGTTTCAATATGACATTCTTCGTGCAGCATTTCCTGGGAATGATGGGGATGCCGCGGCGAACGTACACCTATGGCGATCATCCCGGCTGGTTTTTGTTGAACGCGATTTCGACGGTTGGCGCGTTTGTGATGGGGCTCGGCACCCTGGTTTTCCTGTGGAATGTGATCAAGACTCTCCGCAATGGTCCGCTAGCGGGCGACAATCCGTGGGATGCTTTTACGCTCGAATGGGCTACGACCTCGCCGCCGCCGGAACAAAACTTCGTCAAAGTTCCGCCCGTGCAAAGCCGCCGACCGGT
>JBEKYH010000190.1:0-8740 GCA_049511115.1 Tepidisphaeraceae bacterium
AAAAGATGGCCGACGTGTTGAGCTTCATGCCGTGCGACAGATGGCCGCCGCTGGCGAGGTTCAGGGAGATAAACGAATCGCCCGGCTGCATCATGGCCATGAACGCCGCGAGGTTGGCGTTGGCCCCGCTGTGCGGCTGGACATTGGCGAACTGACAATCAAACAACGCCTTGGCCCGCGTGATCGCCAGGTTCTCAATCTCATCATAAAACCCGCACCCGCCGTAGTAGCGCTTGCCGGGATACCCCTCGGCATACTTATTGGTCAGCACGCTCCCGGCGGCCTCCATCACCGCCGGCGAAACATGGTTCTCGCTGGCAATCAGCTCCAGTGTGCTTTCCTGCCGATGCCGCTCCTTGGCAATCAGATCGGCGATCTTCGGGTCGGTTTCAGACAAAGTCATGGTCGTGGCCTTTCGAGTAAGGAGGGGGAATTGTAGCGGGCAGGCAGTCCGAAGGCACGAGCCAAACCGGATGCGGCTGTTTTAATTGGTGCTTTGCCCAGGGAAATTCGATAGAATGAGCGTATGTCAGTTCATGCAGTAACCCTCGACGAGAAGCACTACCGGGCGGTGGAAGAAAAGGCTCGCGCGCTGGGACAGACCCCCGAAGAATACCTACAATCGCTGATTGACGCCGACAATCGCACGTTTGACGAAATCTTAGAGCCGGCCCGCAGAGGATTCGACAAAATGTCAGACGCCGAAGTCGACGGCATCATGACCAGGGCCCGAAAAGCTGCTCGGTCGCGAGCCAAATAAGTAGCTGCCCATGAACGCAGTCCGGCCCGACGTGGTTTTCGACTGCAATGTATTTGTCCAGGCCATTACACGTGTGAACGGTCCCGCCGCCGAGGCGCTGCGGCTCGTCGATCACAACATGGTGACTCTTCACTTAAGTAAGCCGGTCCTGCGGGAATTGCGGCGGACACTGGCGTATCCGGAAATTCGCGAACGAAACGAGCACGTGACCGACGAACTCATCGAGGCGTTCATTGCACACCTCTCATTCCGCGGAGTTTTGCATCGGGCTATCCCGCATAAGTTTAGTTTTTCGCGCGATCCTGGCGACGAGCCTTACATCAATTTAGCAGCCGCCGTTTCCGCGGATTATCTCGTGACGCGGGACCGAGATCTTCTTTCGCTTGCAACTGACCGCTCGATCGAGGCCAAGCAATTTCGACAGCGGTTTCAAGGCCTGGTTGTTCTCGACCCCGTGGATTTCTTGAGGGAACTTCGGCGCATGATGCCCGACGCCTTCCCCATGCGCTGACATCTGTGTCCGGCGCGATTCCAACGCGATTCGCGTCCAGAAGTCGAACCGCCAAGCTAAGAACGCCAAGGGAAAACCGCGGCGGGTTATCGAGGGAAATTACATTCGACGTAGTAAATCGATCCCTGCTTTTCCGCGGCGTATTCCAACGTGCCATCGGGCCGGAAAATCGGGGAGCCATCGAGAATGTCAGCGTATGCCGCGCCGGCTTGGCCGTCGACCACGACAAATTGCTGGCGGCCTAGTTTGACTGCGCAGGCCAGATGATGGCCGTCGGGGCTGAAGAGGGGAGTGGAATCAATCGCGTCGTATTTGGGGCCTTCGACGCCGTCCAGGACCACCACGGACTTTCCGTCAACGGATGCCGTGTAGGCAAGGTGCTTGCCGCCCGGGCTAAAGATCGGAGGAGAGTTGATCTGGTCGTACGCGGGACCGACCGTACCATCCACGATCACCATTGACTTACTGCCCTTCTGTCCAGCATAAACGAGGTGAGCGCCGTCGGGACTGAAAGTGGGGCAGCCGTCATCAATCCCGTCAAGTTCGTCGCATGCCTGGCCGTCAACTAACACGAGGCACTTTGAGTCCTTATATGCCGCATAGGTCACGCGCTTGCTGTCAGGGCTGAAAATCAGGGTCCCGAAGCGGATCCCATCGTATGCCAGGCCTGGCTGGCCGTCGAGAACTACTCCCGATTTCCTGCCCTTATTGACCACGTAGATGAATCGTTTGCTATCCGGACTGAAGAGCGGAGTACCAACGCGCTCGTAATACCCGCCGGCGTGGCCATCCACGAACATTCTCCACATGCCCTTCACCAGCGCCGCCCCATACGCAAGCCGCCGCCCGTCGGGACTAAAGACGGGGGTATCAGCGTAGACGTATGAATCGCTGGGCTGCCCATCAAGAAACACGCGCGCGTCTTTTCCCCAAACCACGGCCGCCTCGTAAGCGATATGTTTGCCGTCGGGGCTGAAGACCGGCGCTCCGCCCTCCTCGTATCCCTGTGTCGCATGACCATCCAGCACCAAGTGCAGCCCATCGCTTTGGCTCCACACATATGCCACATGCGTACCGTCTGGGCTAAATACCAGCGACTTTTCGAAGAATCCGTCGTATTCGGGGCTTGGTTTGCCGTCTACCTCCACAACCCATTTTTCTCCCTTCCTGACTGTCCACGCCACACGCTTGGCGTCGGAGCTCAGAACAAGAGAACCGCCGAAGATTCCGTCGTAATTAAATCTCTGCGAGCCGTCGACGACTACGAACGATTCGGGGCCGTTTGTGGCTGCATATGCGAGATGCTTCCCGTCGGACGTAAACGCTCCCCCGAGAATCTGGTCGTATTCCGGGCCTGCGTTTCCGTCCACGATTACATGCGATTTCTGGCCCCTGCGTACATACACTGCGATGTGTTGCTGGCTTGGAATCCATCCCTTTACCTCGTCGACCGATCCCAGGCGAATTTCTTTTGATGTGTATGGGGCAGGCTGCGGCCGGGTCGTCTGGCCAAACGCCACGGCGGCGATCGCCGAAACGGTAGTCGCGCAAACAAATACTTGCCGCATGGCATTCATAAGATCTCTCCACACCGCCTGTCGCGGGAAGTTGCATTCAACTTGGAGTTTCAGTCGGATCAGAAATCATTGAACCTGTTTTCAGGGAATGGTCGCGACAGCGAGTTTGCTTCACGGCCCCAACACCCCCTCCCCCCGGTAAAGCACGCCATCCCTGAACGCTAAATACGCCAACCCCACGTCATCGAACGACGGCGAGCCCTTCAATATCCCCTCAAACCCCTCACCGGCCACACCGTCCAAAATCACCATCCACTTTGCCCCATCCTTGGCGGAATAGGCGATGTGACGGCTGTCGGGGCTGAATGTGATCAGGCCGATCCCGTCGCGCTCGGCGTCGGGTTTTCCGTCCACTACGACAAACTGTTTGTCACCGTCACGGGCGGCGTAGGCCACGCGCCGCCCGTCCGGGCTGAAAATCGGCGAGCCGGCGAGGATGTCGTCGTAGCCGGGGCTGGACTGGCCGTCCACGATGATCCAATGTTTGCCGCCGCGCTCGGCCTCATAGGCGACGTGCCTGCTGTCGGCGCTGAAGATCGGCGAGCCGTCGCCGATTCCCTCGCAGCGCTCGCCATCGACGCCGTCAACGTTGACCACCCATCGCTCGCCACGCTTGGCTACGTAGGCGACGCGCGTGCCGTCAGGGCTGGCCACAATAGTGCCGATCCCCTCGTATGCCGCTCCGTCTTTTCCATCCACGCTCACCAGCCAACGCTCGCCGCGCCGCAGACCAGCGACAACGTGATTCCCCCGCGAAGTGAAGACGGGAAACCCTGGCAGCACGTCGTCGCATTCCTCGCCCGCTTGCCCATCGACGACAAGGCGCCATTTATCCCCGCTTCTGGCCGCATAGGCGATGCTCTTCCCGTCGGGGCTAAACACCGGCGGCAGCAATCCGTCGCATTCTTCGGTCGGCTTGCCGTCCACAACCATCACCCACCTGGACCCGCTTTGTGCCGCGTATGCAACTCGTCTTCCATCGGCGCTAAAGACCGGCGGGGAGATTCCGTCATATTCCGACCCGGCTTGTTGATCGACGACGGCGACCCACTTGGCCCCATTCCAGGCCGCGAATGTCAGGTGGCTTCCGTCAAGGCTGAATGCAGTCGAGCCTTCCCCGATCCCGACGTATGGCGTACTTGGCGTGCCGTCGACGACGACCAGTTGCTGCTTCTGCGCCTGTGCGCCGAATTCAATGTGCCTGCCGTCGGGGCTGAAAATCGGGGAACCCTTGAGGATGCCGTCGTACTCAGCGCTTTCGGCCCCATCGACGACGACGATCCACTTGTCGCCCTTTTTTGCGGTGTAAGCCAGGCGTTTGCCGTCGGGGCTGAAGATCAGGGTGCCGTTGCCGATGTCGTCGTATCCGGCGCCGGCCTGAGCATCGAGGATGACGCACGGGCGCTGGCCGCGCAGGGCGATGTACGCGATGTGCCGCCCATCAGGGCTGATGACGGGCGAAAGCCGCTGCGAATCCCATTGGCCCAGGCGAGTGGAGTGAACCAAATCCGAGCCGGGCAGCATGAGCGTGATCGGTCCGCGCGCCGGAGCACTCAGAGCGAAAATGAGCGAAGCCCAGAGAATCCCGCGGCTCGCGGCACACATACGCAGCCTCCGGCTCGATCATCGAACCACTGTGCACTTGATTCGATAAAGGACATGTCCACTTGTCGCCAGGTATTCCACCGCATCTTGGGGCATTATACTGTTCTCCGAGGAACTAAACCCCCTTCGCCTCCCCCCTCCACACCCCATCGGGATGCAGCAGCTCATGCGGATGAAAATCGGCCTTGTACTCCATGGCCCGGCATCCCTTCACCCAATACCCGAGATACCACCAGGGAATCTTCAGTTGCCGCGCGCAATCAATCTCCGTCAGGGCCCCGAAATTCCCCAGGCCGCGCCGCGAATCGGACGGGTCAAAATAAAAATAGACGCTGCTGATCGAGCGGCTGCAGATATCGCAGATTCCCACCGCCACGAGCCGGCCTGTTGAATCGCGGTACACAAATTCCAGCGTATCCACCGGCGACTGGTACAAAAACTCGTCCAGCGACTCTTTGTTCTCCTCCGGCTCACCCTCGTCCGTCGGCAGTTTTCTGGCATGACGCTCGGCCAGATAACGGCGGTAAAGGTCGAATTTCTCATCCGTAAGGCGGGGCGGCGCGATGCTCACCTTGAGATCGGCATTTCGCTTGCGGCAGCGGCGCAGGGATTTGTTCTCCGCGAAATCGGCCACGCTCACCCGGATGGGCATGCACGCCCGGCACCCCTGGCAGATGGGCTGATAAACAATCCGCCCCGCGCGGCGGAAGCCCGCATCCAAAAAATCGTGGTAAAGGTCGCTGGGAAGGCGTGAAATATAAAAGGCTCGCAGCGTGGTCTGCCGATCAGGCAGATAGGAGCAGGCCCGTGGCGGAGGCGTGACCATCCCCACCTTCACCGGCGGCGGAAGAGCCGGAATGGGGCAGGAGGCGCCGTTAGGGAATAATGGGTCGGCTGACATTGGTTACATAGAATAGACTAATTCCCGTTTTCTAATGGCACTAGAGGCAAGGCGAACATACAATATTTTAGTGATGTGTGCGGGTGAGAAGTGGAGGCGCCGATGACGATCAAGTCCCTTGGCGTATTTTCGATTTTAGCAGGGCTTTCCCAAGCCGTCGCGGCGGGGCAGACGATGCCGGCGGCCGTGCCGGTCGATCAGATTCCTGTTCCTCCGCCCCGCGCGGTAACCGCACTGGTCGTCCCGGCAACACAGCCGAGCGTCCCGACCATCAGCGGGAAAATCCTCATCCTGCCGTTTGAAGCAATCGGCGAGGTGCAAACCCACGCCTGGGTGGCCCGGTCGGTCCAGCAGAGCCTGAACGCCGAAATCGCGCGCCTCGGCGGCCTGATGCCCATTTCGATGACAGTCGCCAATCCCTCGGATACCGGCGTCGCTCATGAAATTGGTGCAAACCAGGGTGCGGAGATGGTTATCTTCGGCTCGGTGCAGTTCGCCGGGACGCAAGTCCGCCTGACGGGCGAAATCATGAACGTCTCCACCGGCAAGGCCGTGGCCGGCCTCAAAGCCAGCGGCGATTTCAAGGACCTTTTCTCACTTGAGGACGAAATCAGCTCGCAGATGGACCGCGCGTTGAAGCCACCCCCGGCCGTCGCAACGGTTCCGCCGGCGAACAACTCGATGATTTTTGAAGCCGTGGCCCCGACGCCGGCTGATTTATTTCCCGCCCCCACCGATCAGGACCGCTTCGCCAACCAGTACCAGCAATACTACACCGCCCCGGCCCCGTACATCCCGTACCTCTACGGGGGTTACGGCTCTCCAATCGGCGCTTACTTCCCCGGTTATGGCGGCTTTGGCGGAGGCTACGGCTCCATCGTCGTAATCCACGGCGGCGGCGGCGGCGGAGGCCATGGGGGGCACGGTCACGCCGATGCGGAAATGCCGACGGCGCCGATCATGCCCGCGCCACCGGCTGGCGGAATGCCGGCCGGACCAACGCCCCACAGCAGCCCATTGGCGGCGGCGAGTTTTTAGTAGCGTGCGAGCGCACGCTTGATCGTATTTGTCCGTCCAACTCACGAATAGCACGACCACTACGTTTTTCGCGTCGATGGCTGGGTCTGAGACGACAGCCCACAAGTGATCGTCAAAGCCGGGAAGGAGAAAAGTGTCGCCTGCCCGCATGGCACTAAGTTGATTCAAGGAGCCTGCCGGCAGCCTCCGCCGCGGCGTCGGCAGCGATCTGGTCCTTCAATCCCAAAAGCCCGGTGGCGTCGAGAACATCCTCAATGGGAATCGGTTTGCTCGACCCCGGCGCGGGCTTGTTTCTAATCCACTCGGCGAAAGTGTGCGTGAACTCGGCAACGTCCCAGTCGTCGCGGTCCTGAAATTTCCGTGTCACGTCGCGCAGCTTGGCGATCTCGTATCGAGAAAGGTCCCCTACGCCGGGGTCTGACGCCAGAACTGCGTCGCGACCTTCACGCACCACATACTTCTCCCACTCCGGGGCAAGGTAGTCCTCCCCCTTGATCAGGCCGTACGTGTTCGTCAACACCGGCCCGTGATCCATTGCCACCGGCCGATCACCGGTAATGGGCCGCGCCCGCTCGGTCAGAGATTCCCGGTCCGCTATGTAGAGCAGTTTGAGCAACCGAAGACGACTCATTCGATGCGTCGGTTCGCCCTTGAGCAGAACGGCGCTCGCTTGGATCGTCTTGGCAAGGTTAAAGCGGAAAATCATGTTTTCCTGCGTTTGAACGCCCCGGCTATCTTGGGCCAGACGGGCAACTCGCCTGCTCGATATTTCGGGCTGGGCTTCCATCCAACATCAATTATAGGTCAAAATCCGTGATAAAATGTTGGCGTCAATAAAACAGGCGGTCCCGTGCGGCAAGTCCAAGGGCATCTGTGCTCCCTCACGTCCCTTCAGGGTTGAAATCCGAGCTGCGGGCGATCTCCTCGGCTAATTGAGGATCCAACTGGATGCGCCGTTCGCCCCGGCGGCGCACAATCTCCATGGCACCGGGCTCATTAGAAACCGTTTCAATGGTCAGGCGCACGCGCTCATGGTCCGCCAGCGCCGGCTGCTCCGTCGGCACAAAGACGCCATTTTCATATGTCGCATCAACCTTCAGAGTCATTGAAAACCCCGGATTCTTTCGCCACCCTGCTGGGCAATCCCTTACCCAGTCGCATTGGAGGATTATAGCCTTCAAGGAGTGACATTCTGCCTGACCCCTTGAACTCTTAAGCCTTTGAACCCTTAATCCCTACTGGCTCTCCGCCCCCTCCGCTATTTCATGAATGGCCTGATCCACGTCCTTCGGGTCAAATATCCCCAGTTCCTCCAGCGCCAGCAGCGCCGCCTTCTGCTCGGCCATCTTTTTATTGGGCCCCCAGGCGCTGCTGAAACGCCTCCCATCCAGGCAGACGCAGACCTCAAAGCACTTGCTGTGATCCGGCCCCTTTTCGTCCATCAATTCATAGATCGGCGTGGCCCCCATCTCCTTTTGGGCGTGCTGCTGCAAGACGGCCTTGTAATTGTGGAGATGGGTATTGGAGGCGATGGATTCAATCTTGGGCGTCATGGTGCGCAAGACGTATTGCTTGACCACCTCAAAGCCGCCGTCGAGGTAGATCGCGGCGACGATCGATTCATAGACGGCCGCTGCCAGCGAATGCGGCATGATTTCGCGGTTGCTGATTCCCTTGCCGATGATGAGCAGGTCGATCAGCCCCGTTTCGGTGCTCACTTCCGCACAGGTGCGGCGCGAGACGACGGCCGATTTGATCTTGGTGAGGTCGCCTTCGAGATACTCAGGGAACTTGCGGTACAGCGCTTCGCAGATGATCAGATCGAGCACCGCGTCGCCGAGGAATTCCATGCGCTCGTTGCTGTTGAGCCGATTGTCGGCAACGGAAGCGTGGGTCAGGGATTCCTTGAGCAGGTCGGGATTGTTGAACGTATAGCCGAGGATTGATTCGGCCCGTTGACGAAGTTCAGAATTCAAGCCGGTTCTCGAAAAAATTTTGGAGGCTGATCTGGTGCCGTCGCGGAATGGGAAACTATCGAAGTGGGCCGGATTTGTCAAAGGAATTCGCTGCGAAAATGCCGGGAAATCTTTGCATTTCGCCGCGCGCTGGTTGCCTGGGTAGAGTCTGCCTTTAGAATGGGCCGCTCATGTGAGGCGGGGTGAGGAGGATTCGATCATGTGGAAAAAGTCGCTGCTGACGTGCGGATCGCTTCTACTGATTGTCGCTCTGGGCTTGGCTGTGAAGGCTGCCGACGCTCCGGCAAACGAGCCGTCGGCAGCCTCCCTGCCACCTGTAAATCCGGCCCTCCCCGTTATTCCCAGCCATGACTTCAACCTGACCGACTACGG
>JBEKYH010000191.1:0-16246 GCA_049511115.1 Tepidisphaeraceae bacterium
GTCCCCGGGGAAACGGCCATTGGCTATTCAAGCACGCCCAACGTGGTCAGGACTCCCTCCTGCCGGACGGTCAGGACGCTGGTCAGCTCGCTTCTGGCTTGGTTCAATTCGGCCCGGGCGGCGTCCCGCGCGTCGCGGTAGGCCTTTAGAAGCGTGGCGAATTGGTCGCCGCTGGTGTTGGGGTCTTTGATGGCGGCTCGCAGGTCGCGGGTCGCTTTGGCCAGATCGGCCGCAGAGGCGGACTTGCTGATTATCACGCCGGCCAGCGGGCTGGTGCGATCGACGGCTCCTATGGACTCCAGGACCTTTTGGATCATGGGTTCAAGAGCCGCCCATTCGTCGTCGGAGGTGATGTTCAATTGAGTCCGGATTTGACTGTAGGCGAACTTCTGCACGTTGGCCTGCATCTGCATGAAGGTCGCCTGATCGAGGATGCCTTTGTCGATGAGTTCCTGTTGAATGTCGGCCGGGTCGGCGCCGTTTTGCATTTCCTGGAAAAGCTGCTGCGGGTCCATTCCCTTGGCCTGCATGTTCTGCATGATCATCTGAAAGCTCTGCTGCATCTGCTGGATCATGGCCTGCTGCTCGGGGGACGGGCCGGCCTGATTCTGGGCCAGCGCCTGGCGGCCGGTGAACAGCACCGATGCGGAGATCACGAGGATGGCGAATTGTTTGACCATTGCACCAGCATATCATCCCAGCGGGCAGGACGCATGGGCTAATATTGTGCAGTTATTATAATCGGGCACCGGGAGGGGCGTTACAAATACGATGGATGTGTCCGTAAGTCCTGTCGCGGTAACGCTGCGCTCCGCTATCATCCCCTGACGATGCCCCGCATCTCCCTCGGCAGGTTTCAATCTCGCGCATGGATCATGCCGGCTTATTTTGCCGGCCTGACGCTGTGCCTTTTTGGGGATTGCCTGGTTGTTTCCGGGCGCGTGCCCGCGGAGATCGACAGCGATTTGCGCTGTCAATATCTGCCGTGGCGGCAGTTCGCGTTTGACCAGATTCGCAGCGGGCATTTTCCGCTGTGGAATCCGTACCAGTTTTCGGGCACGCCATTTTTCGGCGATCCGCAGTCGGCGCTGCTTTATCCGCCGAACTGGCTGAACCTGGTTCTGGCACCACCAGCGGCTGCGAGTTGGCTGATGGCCGGCCATTTTTTTCTGGCGGCGTACTTCATGGGGCTGTGGGCGCGCAGGCGCGGATTGAGTTTGCTGCCCTGCCTGCTGGCGGGAACGCTCTATGCCTGCTGCGGCACGATTACCACTAACATCCGGGCCGGCCACCTGCCGCTGCTGTGCTCCGCCGCTTGGACGCCGCTGCTGTTTATGTGCGTCGATGGGTTGTTTGATGAGGTTCGGATGCGCGTGTGGCCTTGGATACTGCACCGCGCGTGGCGCTGGATACTGCTCGGTGCAGCCGTCGTCGCGATGCTGGCCACGGATGGGTTTCCGCAATTCGCGTATGACTCGGCGTTGGCCGTTGCACTTTACGCGCTCTTGAACCTGCGTGGCTCCAGTAATCGCCTTCGATCCATCGCGGCTTTAGTCTGCATGTACGCTCTGGGAGCGGCTCTTGCCGGGGCGCAATTGCTTGCGTCCGCGCAGGTCGCCAGCGATTCCGTCCGGGCGGGCGGGCTTTCCATCGCCGAAGCGGGAACGTTCGCCCTTCCGCCGGAGAATCTGCTGACCCTTCTCGTCCCGGGCGTATTCGGCGACCGCGTGCATCTGGCCTATTTCGGCCGGTGGTATTGGTGGGAAACGTGCATTTTCATCGGTCCGGCGGCGGTGCTACTAGCTGTTTATGGCGCGGCCCAGCGCAAGCGGCAGTCGATCATTGCCGTCACCATGATTGTGGTGACGCTGCTTGTCGCGTTAGGCCCGGCGACGCCTCTGTTCACTCTGCTCTATCACGCTCTTCCGTCGTTTGGCGATTTCCGTGCGCCTGGGCGGTTTGCATTGGTTGCCGAGTTGTTCATTGCCCTGATGGCTGGGGAAGGTCTGGAGCGCGGTTGCGGGCACTTTACCGGTACACTCCTCGATCTCCTGGTCGAGCATAATTTCGTGACGGCCAGTCAAGCCGAGCGCTTGCGCTTAAAGGTACGTTCCAAAAGCGTTTTAAAGGGTCGCTCCAAAAGCGTTTCGATTCATCCGCGAGGAATCATGACCCTGGCGATAGGCGCGGGACTGCTTGCACTCATATTTGGCGCAGCGACCGCCTTGGCAACGGCCGATGAAACCAGCGGCCCGGGCGCTTTCGCGAGCATCATTCGCACTCTTCGCAATACCGGCCAGACCATGGACGCCCGGCCGAGCCTCGACCCCAATTTTCCCCGGTTGGCGGCATCCTTCGCCGCCCGTGAATTCGCGATCGCCGCCGGCGTATCGCTTGCGGCCGCGGTTGCCCTCGCCGTCTGGAGGAAAAAGAAAATTGGCCCGATCGTTGTCGCCGTCCTCGCGGGGGGCCAGATCATTTACTTTGCCTTCGACCAGCGGGCGAGCAGCGACCGCGACGCGCCACTGCCAGCCAACTGGGCCACGGCTCTGGCAGCGCTTTCCCCCGGCGATCGCGCTCTCATTTACAACGATCTCTTTGCGGACGGCCAGACGCTTAATGCCGTTGGTTACAACCCCTTGGTGCTCAATCGCATGGGACATTTCCTCGCCGCGACGCAGAATCAGAATGTGGCGGAAGTGGGAATGAACGCCCCGGCGGCCACGCTTCCGCCGGTCTACCGGATGCTGCGGGCGAGCATGATGATTCCGAGTCAATATGGCGGGCCGGTCTATCCACTGAGCGATCCGCTGCCGCGGCTCAAACTGATGGGCCAATGGAAAGTGGCGCAAAGTTCGGAAGAGGCTCTTAGCGATGTGCTCGATTCCGGTTTCGATCCTGCGCTGTCGGTGATCCTGGAGAGCGCGCCCGATTTTCAATCACCCGCCGGAAGCGCCGCAGACAAACCAGTCGGGACCGTTCGTCTATTGAGCGAAACCGTCAATGACCTGGAGATCGAAGCGGATGTTTCGTCGCCGCGCGTGCTGCTAATAACCGACGCTTTCAGCGCCGGCTGGCGCGTTGTTCCGCTCGATGCTGACACACAGCAGGATTATCAGGTCATCCCAGGAGATTATTGCCTGCGGGCCATTCCCCTTGCCGCCGGCCATCATCATTTCCGCCTGGAATACCGGCCGACGGCGGTTATGGCCGGAGCGGTCATTTCCATTTTTGCGATCGTCTTTTACCTAGGTTTCGGCTACGCGATTTGTTTCAGCCGATTGGCGCGACCGGCGCGCTGAATCCCGGGAATCACATAATCGCGCGCGACGACGTCCCAGCTCATCTGCAGCGCCAGCGCGTAGCCGCGCTCGATAAATTGTTCAAATTCCGCCGGCGAGCGCGGCAGGCGATCGAGCAGTTGCGCCGCGACTTTCTCCGAGACGATATGCTCGATCTCGTCGCGCTCTTCCTTGCCGATGGCCAGCAACTGCTCGGGCCGCAGGCCCTTATTGGGAAGATCGGTGTAATCCGCGACAATCACATTAGGCGTGGGCTTGCCGTTGTTGGCTTTCTCGACGAACCCGGCGCACCCGCAGACATTGGTGAAAATGCAAATTCCGCCGAAGCTGATCGGCTCGACCTGGGCGATGCCAAACGGCTCGTAAATGCTTTGCCCGAATTCGGCGTCGGAGCCTTTGCGGATGTCCATGAATTCCATATCCGCCGGCATGCGCGCGCCGCAGGTCTTGGGGTCGAAGCCAAACTGGTTGATGAAGATCACCTTCACGTTGCGGGCGCGGGCGTTGAATTCCTGGACGCCCTGGTAATAGGCCGCTTCGCCGTTGGACATGTCCGGCAGACCTTCGCGGTGCACGACGGGCCAGTGATAGGTGGCTTCCATGTGGCGGATATCGTCGCTCCGTCGCGCGGGCACTTCGGTGGTCAGCGCGAAGAGCACGGCCGTTTCATTGCGGGCGCGTAACATGCGTTCGACGTGTTCCAAGACGCGCAGATCGCGCCACAGTCCCTTGCTGGGCACCAGGCGCGTGACGTGGGAAAAAACATAATCCGGGGCGAATCCCAGCAGCGTCTGGCAATACTCCTGCAATTTGCGGCGGCTGGTCCTCTTTTCTTCGCCGCTGATTTTCCAGCACGGTACGCCGTTGTAGGCAACCTGGGCATCGACGCACGCGAAATCCGGGCCGAGGAAGCGGATTTCCTTCAGCACATAATCGCCCACGGCAAAGATGCCGTCGCAGAATCGCGACGCCTTCACCAGCGAACTCTTGTAAAAATCGCTCTGGTCGCCGAACACGTCCTCGAGGTGATGCCCCTGGCTCATGGCGATGCTCATGACGTTGTAGAACATCGTGTCATGGCCGGGATTGCCCTCGACGACGCGGCGCATCGGCGCAACTTCATGGGCATAGAAGATGGTGCGGAAGCGGCTTTGCTCGCCTTCCATGATGGCCGCGAGCGCCGTGGGCATGCCCATGTATTCATGTGAGAGGAGCACGCACGGCTCGAGTTCGCTGCCGGCGCCCAGGGCGTGCAGCGCGGCGATGGCCGGCTCGGCGAGGCGCATCCACTGCTCGTAATCCCAGATGTGGTCGTACTTGGCGCTTTCAATTCCGAACGTTTTCCAGAGCTTGAATTTGAAAATTCCGATCTTCTCGGCGTCGTAGCGGGCGACATCGATCAGCAATATCTCCGGGGTGCTGGTCACGCCGGTGGCTTTTTCAGTGAACTTGCGCCGGCCGTAAACAATCCCCACGTCGAAGGCTTGTTCGATTTCGCGGAAGCGCGCCGCCAGCGGCGAGCGATACAAACTGTCCAGGCTGCTGTAGAGCACTTCGCCCTGCGGCCCGAGGCGGCTTTCGCCGCGGTCGTCGCTGGGCCAGAAAGGTCCGCATAAAATATTGCGCGGGGCCTTGGTGAGGTATGTCTGGCTGGTCAGCAGCCCCTGCAGGACCGCCCCGATTCCACCAATCTTGCAGATTGCCTCGTGGGTGACATGTACGACTGTCTGCATGGGATTTGGACCTCTGTATTCTATTTCGGTCTTTAGAGCGTCTTAGCTTGCTTTCACGGAATCTTCCGACAAATCATACTATCGGCCAGAGACGCCATAAAGCGACGAGAGCGCGTGGAATCTACCGGCCGGTTAGCCCCTACATCCGATAACGCTTACCTGCGCGTAACGAAACCCACACGCATCTTAAGTTGGCATGGGCGCATTCCGATGTGTCTGGGGAGTTCCTGCGGGATTGGCGTGATGTTTATGCGGCCCGCGTCGAAGTGTATCCGGTGAAGGGACGTTCCCTCGCAACAGGAGACTTGCGATGAAGGCGCTAACTGATTTCGTCACGTCGCTGGCCCGGGATGAGAACGGCGGCGAGGTTCTGGAATACGCCCTGGTGGCGTCTTTGATCGTGGTCGCCGCGATTGCGACGATCTCCAGCGTCGGCAACAAAGTTCTGGCGCGGTGGAACTCGCTGAATAATTCGTTATGACGCCGCCGGCGCGGCTTTTTCGCCGAAGGTAACCTTTTTGAGGAGGATGCGATGAAATCCATCTGCCAACTTTTCTCTTCCCTGGCGCGCGACGAGCGCGGCGGCGAAGTTCTGGAATACGCCCTGGTCGCGGGCCTGATTGTCATCGCCGCGATCGCGACCATCTCCAGCGTGGGCACCAAGGTGCTGGCCCGCTGGAATTCGCTGAATAGCTCCATGTAAGTGCGATTTTGTTTGGACGCGCGGAGCGACGTCACGCACATATCCGAGTTGTTGCGCTGGAGTGGCGCGGCAGCGGTAGTTTCGGATGGGAGGCTGACGTGAAAAGGGCATTGGGCATCGGCGCGTGTGTTCTCGGTGACGATCGCGGCGGCGAAGTGCTCGAATACGCACTCATCGCCGGGCTGATCGTGGTGGCGGCCATCGCAACCATCAGCGGCGTCGGCACGACTTTGCTGGCCCGCTGGAATTCGCTGAACTCTTCCATGTAAGGCCTCGCGAGGGATTCCCATGGCGGCCATGACCCTCATCGACCACGCACCCCTTTTGGGCCTGCTGCTGCTGGCCGCGGTCATCGACGCGCGGACGCGGCGGCTCCCCAATTGGCTGACGCTTGGGCTGATCCTCAGCGGTCTGGCCCGCGCGGCGTGCCTGGGGGGAGTCGCGGGACTGGGGCATGGTTTCGCGGGGTTATTCGCGGGCGCGTTGGCGCCGCTTATTCTTTTCATCATGGGGGCACTGGGAGGCGGAGACGTCAAGCTCTTCGCCGGCGTCGGCGCGTGGCTCGGGCCGTTGCCGGTTCTAACGGTGTTCGCCGTCCAATGCGTTATCGGTCTTGTTCTGATTCTCGCCCAATCGCTCACGCAGCGGCGCACCTTAACTCTGTTCCGCAACAGCGCCTTGCTTTATGCGACGATCAGCCATCGCGGCCTGGGCGGCGCCGGCCCATCGGCGGGAGCGGAATTCACAAGTATCGACCGGCCGATGCCGTACGCGGTTCCCGTGGCGCTGGCGACGTTGGCGGTGCTGCTGGCCCCCTCGTGGTATGTGTTTTAACCCGCGTTGACCCGTTCAATTCATTTCTTGCCGCCATCAACTCAAGCAGCGCAATCCAATAATTCTCGCCTGCCGCGCATGCTTATCTCGATCTGCTCAATTGTTTGCGCCCGGGGCAATCGCGCTGCCGCGACAGACCACCAGGCTGATGCCATGAGAAAATAATAGTAATTGCAGAATGCCTGCTTGTTGAAGGCGAAGAAGACAAGCAGGACGAGTGTCAATGCGGCGGCGAAGCCGGCCGGCGATCGCACACCGCGCCATAGCGATTCAGCGGAGGCGAAAATGATCGCCGCCAGCGCGACCCACATCGGGAGAATGAAGCCGCCTGTGAAGCGATAAATCCATGCCGAGTAGCTCAGGGCGTCGGGGCGGAACGACTGTAGGTAATGAGAGGTGACCAGGGAATGCACGAACGCCGACGGGTCCCAGAGGAAGAAGGGAAGATTAATGATCGCGAAAACCGCCGCGATTTTGAGAATGGCCTTGGGTAACTTTTCTTCGCGGTATTGGGGATCGATGAGGAGCGGCAGCACCGGCAGCGCGACAATGGCGTATTGCTTGGTGGCCAGGAAAAGCCCCAGGGCATAGGGCAATGCGGGCCGCCACCGGCAAGCGCAGAACATGACCAGCGAGAAATTCAAAATGAGAAGCGGCTCGACCCATCCCATCGTGAGCATCCGGGGCCATTGCGGCGCGGTGAGCAGGGCAGCGGCGGCCAGGATGCCCAGCCGGTTGTTGCCGGCCAAGCCCATCAGCACCGCTGACAAGGCCAGCGCGGCCGCCAGCGCATAGCGAACATCTCCGGTCATCATGTACGACGGAATCACCATTAGCAGGCTAAGCGGCGGATAGCCAAAGCCGTATTTGAGGTTGTTGTCGGCATCGACATTGCCGGGGGCGTAGAGCGGCGTGTTCGGCCCGTAGATATTGGGATATTTGGCGGCGTATGGATTTACGCCATGCAGCAGGTAAGCGCTCCCCTTCTGCTGGGCCATCAGCACGTCGGTCCAGGTGTTGCTGGGACGATGGATCGAGGTACAGGCGATTGCGAAGAAGGCAAATGACATCATGACGAGCCACGCGGCGCTATGCCGGGAGCGGCCAAAGCCGTGCGGAGGAGTCCAATAATCAGACCGATGACGGCGGCCATTCGGCGCGGGGAGAGATTCAGCTTTCGTAACGACGGCAGGAGGATCGCCGCGGCGCACGAGGCGATGGCGAGGCTGAGGACGCAGACCGCGAATCGGATGTGGTCATATAAATCAACATTGTTGGCCAGGGTAATCGCCAGGGCGCAGAGAATCATCGCTGTTGCGCAAGCCCCACAATCACGGCGTTGGGGTCGGGGCGGGTTACCCGTGGCTTCCATGAATGCCTTTTCGACGGAAATGTCCCGATGCCGAAGGGAAACTCGATGAACGTGCTCGTACAGGCGCACGGCATATGAAATCCAATGGAACCGGGTTAGCAGCCTGTGGCAGAAGTCACGTCCGGTATTCCCTCGATTCATATCACTGCCGCGATGGCTGCCGTCGGCGGTTAACGATCACCTTTTACATAACAACCGGAAAATCCGGCACGACCATCCTAAATCGCCGCGCTGCAACGGCCGACTAAAGAGCCAGCGGGACTATCGGCCGCGTGGACGCAGCGCCTTTCCCGACGAAGAACCGATGGAGCCGGTATGAACACCAAACGAATCATTCCCCTGGTGGTCGCCTTGATTCTGGGACTTATCTCCGCGCGGATGGTAGTGCGGATCATCCAGACCAAGAGCGTGGCCCAGGCCGGCGCCGGCCCCAAGCTGGTGAAGGTCGTCGTCGCCGCGCGCGACCTGCCCGCGGGCGAAGATCTGACCAGCGACGACGTGGCCACCGGCCAGATCGTCGCCGATTCCGCGCCGGGCGCGACGTTCGCCGACCCGGCTGAACTTGTCGGCCGCGTCCCCGCGGCGCCGCTGGTCAAGGGCCAGGCGATATTGGAATCGCTGCTGGCTCCCAAGGGCAGCGGATCGGGCCTGCAAGCGCTCATCCCCAGCGGGATGCGCGCCGTCACCATCGAAGTCAATGAATTCAGTGGCGTTGCAGGTTATGTAACGCCCGGTTGCCGCGTGGATATCATCCAGCCCCTGCACGACAACGTCTCCAATGAGTCGGTGGACCGCAGCATTGTTCAGGATGTGGTGGTAACCGCCGTGGGAACACGCCCCCTCGTGGGCCAGGACCCCCAGGCCGGCCACAGCGTTACGCTGCTGGTTACGCCGCGGCAGGCGCAACTGATCGACCTGGCATCGTCCGACGGCCGTCCGCGTTTGCTTTTGCGGAATGCCCGTGACGTTGGGACCGAAGCCCCGCCTCCGGTGGCGCTGTCCGACCTGATGGGCAGTCACTTTGTCAGAACAACGTATCCGACCGGAGGTCAACCGGCGGTGGTTCAGAATCAGAGCGTCGATCCGTTCGCGCCGACCACGCGCCCGGCGATAGCGTCGGCGCCGCATTGGAGCGTCCGCGTGGTAACCGCCGGCGCACCGGCGATTGTGAATCTAAACCTTCCCCATGCAACGGAGCCTTCAACCGTCACGGACATCAACGAAGGCGGCCAATGAGGGAAGATGAACGAAGCCGCCGGCCGACGGAAAGCATCTTTCCCTCGCCCGGCCCGCGACGCGCGGCGTCGCAGACAGGTGGGTAAATGGCAGCGATGAGCAAAACTTTCCGATTGGCGCGGCCGAGATTAGTTCTCGCGCTGGCCGCGGCGCTGATTCTCGCCGCCGCTGACGCGCTGGCCGCCGAGGCGCCCCGCGCCGCTATCGCCGCCGACGCGCCCGGCCCGGCCGAAGAAATCGCCGCTAATCAGGCGATTTCGCTTGGCATCTCCACCACACAGCCCAGCACGGATGCCGCACCCGCGGTAGGGGGGCTCCTCGATTCGCCGGTGGTCACTGACGGCCTGGACCCCGACGGCAAACTGCGGCTCTCGATCAACCACAGCCGGACGCTTGTGACCGCGGCCCGGCTTCGCAACGCCGATCATGACGGCGCCGCGGTCACGGCTGGCTCCGCCGACGTTATCACTGTTGATCCCATGAGTCCCAATTCGATCCTCATTACCGCCAAAAAAGCCGGCTCGACCAATATCGTTCTCGAAGACGAACTGGGCCGGCGACAAGCCATTGATGTTATCGTGGATTCCGACCTGGGCGCGCTCAAGGCCCAGCTCATCGAACTGAATCCACAGGCCACCATCGACGTGAGCGACGACAACGGCTCGATGGTCCTCAGCGGCCACGTGCCGTCACTCAAGGTCGCCGACGAAGCCACCCAAATCGCCGGCGCCTGGGCGGGGGCCGGTAAAGTCGTCAATCTCCTGGAAATCTCCGGGGGCCAGCAGGTGATGCTGCAAGTGAAATTCGCGGAAGTCTCCAAGAGCGTGCAGACGCAGCTTGGCGTCAATTTCGGCTACAGCGATGGGGAGACGTACTTCGGCAACAATATCGGCCAGGTGAATCCGTTCGTCCTGTCCGGCTCTAACCTCCAGGCCAGCGCCCTGAGCGCCGTCAGTCCCGGAGCGGCCGTGCAGTTCTTTGGCAACGCCAATTTCGGACGCTCCGCCATGGCTTACTTCATCAACTGCCTGCGCACCAACCAGCTCATGCGAACGCTGGCCGAGCCGAACCTCACCACGGTCAGCGGCGAGCAAGCCAGCTTCCAGGTGGGCGGTGAGATTCCCATCCCTGTTCCTCAACAGGGCGGCGGCGGCGGAACTTCAGGTTCGGTCGTGACCATCCAATATGAGAACTACGGCGTGATTCTCCATTTCACGCCGGTGGTTCTCGGCGACGGCCGCATCCGCCTGAAAATCGATCCCGAAGTGAGCGACCTCGATTATGCCCATGGCGTAACCATCGGGGGGTTTGCCATCCCCGGCTTTACTACACGCACGGTTGATACCACGGTGGAACTTGCCGACGGGCAGACCTTCACCATCGCCGGTCTGCTCAATGATCAGGTTACCAGCACGGCCAACACCACACCGCTGCTGGGAGATTTGCCGGTGCTCGGCTCGCTTTTCCGGTCTGTCGAATACCAGCGCAACCAGACCGAATTGGTCGTGATGGTGACGCCGCGGCTGGTGGAAGCGATTAATCCCAGCCAGGTGACCGCCGGTCCGGGAGAACATTGGCGGTATCCGACCGAAGCCGATCTTTTTCTGGCCCGTGATCTGGGCGGAGAGGCCGAGCCGGCGCCTGCCGCCGCCGCCGCACAAGCGTCCGGACCCCCTCCGCAGTTTAGAGGGCAATACGGCTTTGCACCGACGCCAAATACTTTTGCAGGGGAGCCCTGAGAAATGTATCTGCAATTGAACTGCGCAATTGTCGATGCCGATCCGGCTAACCGCCAGGAGATGGCGACCTTTCTGTCGCACAACGGCGTGCAGACGACGGCCCAGTATGCCGATGTCGGACCACTGATGGCGCTGCTGAGCCGGCCTGATCCGCCGCTGCTGGTGGTCATCAATCTCGACCCGCATCCGCAGGAAATGCTGGCGCGCATGTCCTCGCTGCCGCGCCAATATCCGCAGACTCACTTTTACCTCATGAGCCAGGTGCTCGACCCGCAGTTGCTCATGGAGGCGATGCACCTGGGCGTGCGGGAGTTCATTCCGCTGCCCATCGCCCAGGACAAATTCACCGCGGCCATTGAGCGCTCGGCTCGCGCCGCCGGCATGGGCAAGCGGGCCCGCGTGATCCACGTTGTCCCGACCATTGGAGGGTGCGGATCGACCACGGTGGCCTGCAACATCGCCGCGTCGCTGGCCCAGAAATCCAAGACCGTATTAATCGACCTGGACCTCATTCGCGGCGGCGTGGCCGGTTACTTTGACATGCGGCCGCGTTACACCATCGCCGACGTGATGGACGCGGCGGAAAAAGCCGACCGCACATTGCTCAACAGCGCCCTGACGATTCACCAGACCAGCGGCCTGTCGGTCCTGAGCCGGCCTGACCTGCCGGAAGATACGCAGCGCATCAGCGCGGCCGGCATCAACCGCTTGCTGGCCATGCTGACGCGCATGTTCGATTTCGTGGTGATCGACAGCATGATGAGCGTCGATCCGATCTACTCCGCCGCCATTTCCGCGGCCGACATCAACCTGATCGTCATGCAACTGAACATTCCCAGCGCCAAGAACGCCGAGCGTTTTGTCGGCGCCCTGCGCCGGCAGGGGACCGAAGCGAGCAAACTGCGCATTGTGGTCAACCGCTTCATCAGAAAAGGCAGCGACATCGAGCCGGAAGAAGTGGAAAAGGCGATGGGATTGAAGATCAGTTGGCTCATTCCCAACGACTTCAAGAATGCGATTGCCGCCATCAATTTTGGCGAGCCGGTCGTGCTGCGGGCTCCCAAGAGCGATATCGCCGCCAGTCTGGTCGGCCTGGCCGCTTCGGTCTCCAACCTGGCCGAGAATTCCGGCGTGGCCGCTTAGGACGATGAGCTCTTCACACGATTGAAAGGTCGAGGATTCGCATGGGATTATTTGCCCGAAATTCGCCTGCCACCGCGGTGGCTGAGCCTCCGCGTTCGGAATCGGCCAAACCGGCGGTTGCGCCGGCCGCCGCGGAGCCTGCCCGGATCGCGCCGGCACCGCCGCCCATTCAATTCCCGCCGCCGCCGATCGTGCTGCCCATGCCGCACGCGCCCGAGCGGGCCAGCGAATTTGATGAGCTGAAAGTCCGCATCCATCAAAAGCTTGTCGAGCGTCTGGATGTGCAGAACCTCCGCTCCATCCCCGCCGACACGGTACGCAGCGAAGTGCGCATTTTGGTGCGCGAATTGTGCCAGTCGGAAAAGGGCCTGCTGAGCAACACCGAGCAGGAACGCCTCATGGATGAGGTGATGGACGAGACCTTTGGCCTTGGCCCGCTGGAGATATTGCTGAAAGACCCGACCATCAGCGACATCCTGGTGAATCGCTTTGACCGCATTTACGTTGAGCGCCGCGGCCGCCTCGAACCCGTCGAGACGCGCTTCCGCGACAACGAACATCTCCGCCAGATCATTGACCGCATTGTCGGCATGGTCGGCCGGCGCGTGGATGAGACCAGCCCGATGGTGGACGCGCGCCTCGCCGACGGCAGCCGCGTGAATGCGATCATTCCGCCGCTTTCGCTGGACGGTCCGGCCATGAGCATCCGCCGTTTTGGCGCCAAGCCGCTGCAGTTTGAAGACCTCCTTCGTTATGGCGCGTTCCCGCGCGCGGTGATGGATTTCCTGTGCGCCGCCGTGCAGGCGCGTTGCAATATTCTCATCAGCGGCGGCACCGGCAGCGGAAAGACGACGCTATTGAATTGCCTCTCGCGCTACATCTCCTCGGATGAGCGCGTCATCACCATCGAAGACGCCGCGGAATTGCAGCTTCAGCAACCGCATGTCGTGCGCCTGGAGACCCGGCCGGCGAGCATTGAGGGCAAGGGCGAAATCACCCAGCGCGACTTGGTGAAGAACTGCCTGCGCATGCGTCCCGATCGCATCATCATCGGCGAGTGCCGCAGCGCCGAGGCGCTGGACATGCTCCAGGCCATGAACACCGGCCATGAGGGCTCGATGACGACGGTTCACGCCAATACCACGCGCGACGCCTTGGCTCGCCTGGAGGTCATGATCTGCATGGCCGGCTATGACATTCCCATGCGCGCCCTACGGCATCAGATTGCCAGCGCCATCCAACTGATTGTGCAGGCGCAGCGCCTGCCGGGCGGAAAACGAAAGGTGACGCGCGTGAGTGAAATCGTCGGCATGGAGGGCGAAAACCTCCTGCTGCACGACATCTTTTCCTTCGAGCAAAGCGGCGTGGACGAAAACGGCGCCGCCGCCGGTACGTTCCTCTGCCACGGGCTGCGGCCCAAGTGTGCCGAGCGAATTGAAGCGCGCGGCATACGCCTTCCGGGGGACATGTTCGCCCGCCGGAACATCCCCATTACCTGACGTTTTGACCGGACTTTTCGCCATGGACGAAACACTCCTGACCGTGCTTCTGGCCGCGACAAGCGTGGGGCTGCTTGTCTGGGGTCTCGGTGCCGCCGTCGAGGACGCCGTCACCAGCGAAAAGAAAAAGCTTCAGCAGCGCCTGTCCAGCGAAAATCAGGTTGTCGCCGAGCCGGCGTTCGCCAAGGCGATCCGCCGGCGCGTCGAACTGGGCGGCATGTCGGGTCTTCTCCTCCGCTTGCCGGGTCTGGCCGGCGTGCATCACGCCCTTGAGCAGACCTGGCCCGCCGTCTCGCTGGCTCGATTTTTGTCTGTCGCCGGCGGAATGGCACTTGGCGGGTTCGTCCTGTCGGGGGCATTTTTCGGCTCTCTGCTTCTCGCGGTCGTCGGCGCTTCATTCGGCGGCGTCCCGTTCCTGATCCTCTCCAACCGCCGCGAGCGCCGGCAGCGCCAGCTCGCCGAGCAATTGCCCGAAACGCTTGATTTTCTCGGCCGAATCCTCCGCGCCGGGCACAGCCTTACCACCGGCCTGCAAATGGTCGGCGAGGAATTGCCTGATCCGCTCGCCGATGAATTCCGCCGCGCCTACAGCGCCCACAGCCTGGGCCGCACGCTCGACGACGCCCTGAAGGAAGCCTCCCTTCGCGTCGGTTCGACGGACTTCGGCTTTTTTGTCACCGCGGTTCTCATCCAGCGCCAGACCGGCGGCGATCTATCGGAGGTTCTCGACAACATCAGCGAGATGATCCGCGGCCGCCTGCGTTTGCAGCAGCATGTAAAGGCCAAGACCGCCGAGGGCCGATTTACCGGCTACATCCTGGCCGCCTTTCCCGCGGCGATGTTCATCCTGACTTATTCGCTTAATCCGACTTATGCGTCGGTTCTGCTGCATGGCACCGGCCTGTATCTCCTCATTACCGCTGGGGCGATGAGCCTGATTGGATTGCTGCTGATTCGCAGGATTACGGCGGTGAAAGTGTGAAGGTGTGAAGGTGTGAATGTTTCCAGAGCGTAATTATGGACCCGGCCACTATCCTCAGCATCTGCACTTTCGGATTCGTCAGCGCGCTGGCGTATTTCGCGAGCACTCTCTTTAACGGTGAGAACGAGGAGAAGCTGCGCACACGCCTTAAATCGAACCAGGCGTCGGCGCCATCCGCCGCGCCGGCGGCGCCGAAAGTGCCGCTGCTTACCCGCTTCGGGCAGGCCGCCGCCAGGCCATTCATGCCCACCACGCGGGAGAGAATCTCTTCCACGCGGCGCAACCTGGGGTACGCCGGCATCTATAGCCCCTCGGCGGTGAAGACGCTGTTCGGATTCAAATTTATTTTCCTGGTTGTGGGCTTGTGCGCGGGATATGTCGCCGGGGTGGTGACTGGCTACCCATTCGTCTGCCTTCCTTTCGGCGCGCTGGCCGGCCTGTTCGCCCCGGTGATGTGGCTCAAGACGAAAATTAAAGCCAATCAACAGGCCCTGGATTACGGACTTCCCGATGCGCTGGACCTTCTGGTCGTCTGCGTCGAAAGCGGACTAACCCTTGACGCCGCGATGCAGCGCGTCGGCCAGGAAATGGCCCACGTTCATCCGGCCCTCAGCCGCGAATTGGGGATCACGCACATGGAGACCCGCGTGGGCATCACGCGCGTGCAGGCCCTTCGCAACCTCGGCTCACGCACCGGTTCGACCGCGCTGCAATCGCTGTCGGCCATGCTCATGCAGGCCGAGCGCTTCGGCACTTCCATCGCCCAGGCGTTGCGCGTTCACGCGGAAAGCCTGCGCCTGGCGCGCCAGCACAAGGCGGAGGAAGTGGCCGCCAAAACAACCGTCAAGCTGAGTTTTCCGTTGGTTCTGTTTATTTTCCCGGCCACGTTTTTGGTTCTCATCGGACCCACGGCCATCCACCTGATGAATAGCCCGCTGTTCAAATAAAGGCGCGGCGCGCAAAAGGAGTATGTCATGAGTCATGCAATTACATTGGAAACAATCGCTCGCCGGAGCCTTGCCTGGCGCATCGTGATCGTGCTGTTTCTCCTGACCGGCTGCCAGCAGGCGCCGGTGAATCATTCGGAGGATTTCGCCGCCGACGATAAGCCCAAGGCGATGGACCGTCTTCTCGACTCGCAGGCCGCGCGCGGCGCGGCGGTTGATGCGACGCTTTATGCCGATCACTTCGACGGCTCGCAACTCAATTCCCTGGGAACCGCGAAGCTCGACATGATGCTCAAGGACGGCGGCTCGCTGCCGATGTCTGTCTGGATGGCTGTTCCAGAGGATGACAAAATGCAGATGCGCCGCCTGGCCGTCGCGGCCTATCTGAAGGAAAAGGGAATTGCCCTGGATCAGATTCGCTTTGCCGCCGGCCCCAATCCTGACACGGGTTCACCCGCCGGCAAAGGCTTGAAGGACCTGGACAAGCTGGAATCGGATTCCAGTGATTCAGGCGATTCATCCAGCCCGGCCTCGGCGGATCCGAGCGCAATGGCCGGTGGTGGCGTAGCAGGATCAGGCGGCCAAAGTTCCTCGCATTGATTTGGGATTTGGATCGGTGGGTGTCTTCCGGATGGGCGTCCTCCGGAGGGGAGAATGCTTTTGACCTGCTTCCCCCTCTCCATGTACTCAGGGAGAGGGCCGGGGTGAGGGTTCTTGGGATGGGCGAGTGATGTTGGCTGCTCAAAAGCGACCCTC